>CASEVQ010000072.1 GCA_949291455.1 uncultured bacterium | reverse complement strand
AATACCTCCTTTAATGCCAAACAAATTGCTTAAGAAGATATTATATATGTTTTTAAAACTAACTGCACATTAATTGTGCACTTTCAAAAAAAATCAACAAAATGTAAAAAAAGCAAAAAAACATATAATTTTATTTGTTTAATTTTCTATTATATGATATAACAATAGTATAAGATAAGTAATAGGAGGATTTATGGAATTAATAATTTTTATTGCAATTTTAATTGTAGCTTTTTGTTTTATAGTTTATATACCTACAACGTTGTTTTTAAGAGATAATAAAGTTAAAAAGAAAAGCAAGGAAAATTTGTTAACATTTATTGCATTTTCACTTATGTTTTTACTACTTAGTTATATATGTGTAGGTTTTTATTCACTAAAGTCTGTTGGAGAAGTAACCGAATGCGCTGTTTTATCAAATATGAATTGTTTGTTTTATGATACATTGCCACGAGTAATAAGACCAGATTTATCAATTTATATGGTTTTATTTACACAATTAATTCTTATGGTGGCATATGCATATTATACTGTAAAGAATATCATGAAATATACTGATAAGATAAGGGTAGCTACTAATTTATTTATTTTCTTCTTTGTGTCAATAGTTGCGTCGATTTTGCATTATTTTGTATTATATGATTCAGCTTTTGTGTCTGGATTAAAATATATTACCCTATTTAGTGCTAATGCGTATATTATTTTACCTTTTATATATCTAGTGATTATGACTTATATTAATAGGGATCAACTTAAATCAAAAGAGTAGATTCTTTTTTTTGTAATGAAGTGTGGAGGTTTTATGAGTAATAATGATTTAAAAATAATAGTTATGGATTCAATGAAGGATTTTGGAAGTTTATTAGATAGTAATTTGAATAAAATAAATGGTAGTAATGAGAATTATTTAATAAATATTTCGGCTAGTAGATTTCAAAATGGAGAAGGAAAAGTAAAAATTAATGAGACTGTAAGAGGAAAAAATATTTTTATTTTAACAGATGTTGGAAATTATAATATAAGTTATATGCTTCATGGAAAAGAACATTTTATGTCACCTGATGAGCATTTTCAAGATATTAAAAGAGTAATAAGTGCGATATCGGGACATGCTAATAAGATAACATTAGTTATGCCACTATTATATCAATCAAGGCAACATCGAAGAAAAGGTAGGGAATCTTTAGATTGTGCTATGGCTCTTCAAGAGCTTGAAAGATTAGGAATAAACGATATAGTTACTTTTGATGCTCATGATCCAAATATTTGTAATGCAATACCAACTCTTCCTTTTGAAAATTTTTACCCAACGCATACTATTTTAGATAAGATTGTTGAAAATGAAATAGATAGTATAGATAATCTTTTAGTTATTAGTCCAGATACTGGTGCTATGGAAAGGGCTAGATATTATGCTGATATGTTGGGATGTAATGTTGGTCTTTTCTATAAAAGAAGAGATTATAGCAAATTAGTAGATGGTAAAAATCCTATAATATGTCATGCATACATGGGGGATGATGTTTCTGGAAAAAATATTATTGTTGTGGATGATATGATAGCAAGTGGTGGATCAATGATTGAGGTCTGCGAAGAATTAAAGAAAAAAGGTGCTAGAAATATTTTTTTAGTTACTACATTTGCATTATTTACTGAAGGAATTGAAAATTTTAAAGAGGCTTATAAAAATAAATTATTTAGTAAGATATATTCAACAAATTTATCTTATGTTCCAGATAATGTAAAAAAAGAAAAATGGTTTTTTTCGGTTGATTGCTCTAGTCAAGTAGCAAATATTATAAATACACTTAACAATAATATTTCTATTGCTCATTTGTTTAATGGTAAAGAGGAAATTGCATTAAAAATAAAAAAATGTTTAGAAGATAGTTCTAAATAAGTATTAAAATGCAAATAAATAATAAAATATATAATGTAATAAAAATGTTGAGTTATAATACATATGTTACAAATTTAAAATAAAAAAAGATACCAATCTGGTATAATTAAGTTGTGAACAAAAAATTATACAGAAAGAGTGGT
>CASEVQ010000071.1 GCA_949291455.1 uncultured bacterium | reverse complement strand
CATTTTATTATCTGTAATAACTAAATCTGGATTAAATTTTAAAATCATTTCCATTTCTTCTTGACCATTAGTTGCTATTCCTACGATTTCTACATTTTCATTTTGACTAATAATATTTTTATTTTCTTCAGCTATTTTATTTATATCATCTGCTATTAATACTTTTAAGTTTTTATTCATTTTAGATTCCTTTCATTTAGTACGTTTTAACTATTATGTATTAGTTTTAGAATATTTGCATAGGCTACATTTGTAGCCTATTAACTTAAAAAAAATTGATATACTATTTACGTTAAGTTATTAGAAAGGAGATTAGCTATGCAATTATCAGAAGCAGTACAAATTAGAATTGATTATTTTTTAAAGAAAAAGGGCTTATCTTCTTTATGGGATTTATATAAAATTTCTGGTGTACCTAAATCAACAATTAATGCATTATTAGGTACAGAAAGAACCAAACTACCTCGTTTACCTACACTACTTCATTTATGTGAAGGTTTAGATACTAATTTAATGGAGTTTTTTAATGATCCTATGTTTATTGATGTTGAAGATCCATCAGAAGATAAATCTGATAAAAAATAATCTTAAAGATGTGTGTATTTATATACATCTTTTTTTGTTCCGATTTTACATTCTAAAAAAATGTAAACACATATCTTCAATTTTTTAATTAATAATCACTCTTCCCAATCATCAATTTTTCTCATTTTTTATCATTATTTAATTTGTTGCTATCAAAATTTTTTCTTTTTTAATTATACTTGTTTTATTTAGTTTAGTCAATCCATTTTACCGTCATAACCGTTCTAATGTAGATGTATCTAAGAAAGAAAATTTTATGACATTTTTCTACTTTTTTCGACAAAAAAAACTAGATTTACTCTAGTTTTAATTTCTAAATATTATTTAACTATTTATGGCATTATATATAGCAATATTTACAAGTTTATAAATAGATAAGTGGTGTTTGTCCCTTAACTTTTCTAACTCTCTATATGCAGATTCTCTGATGTTAAAGTTATGGGATTCAGTTATTTCGTGATCTGGTCTATCGTATAAATTCACATTATTGTGTTCTATCATTTCCATAATTGCCACATTTACCAATTTGTTTATGGAAGCATCATAAATACTTGATAATTCTTTTAATCTTTCATATAAACTTGCATCTATTTCAATTCTTCTTTTTAAGATATTATCTCTTTTATAAAAATACTTATCAAATACCATCTTTTTCACTCCTTTTTGCAACATTATTATATTTTACAAAACGGAGTATTTTAATTCCTATTCCATACCATTTTTTGACGGTTTTTAGGAAACTCTAACTGTTGCTTTTCATTATTCTATAAATACATATATTTCAATAATAAATACTTATTAATTTTTGCAATTTATCTCTCTTGCTAATCAAAACAATTTATTTTCAATATAATTGTAGTTATAACTGTTTTAGGAGTTGGTTTGTAATTAAAAGAAAAATATTTATCTTTTGTTTTATCACTTTGATAGATATACATATAGTTCGTTGCTCTTATGATACTGGTTTTTACATTTAGTATACTTGTGTTATTTACAGTTGCAACATAACTATATACATTTTTTTCTAAATTTTGTAATAATTTTAATTTTTTATTTTTATATATGTATAGTATTGCTTCCAATAAATATTGAGTACCTTTGTATTTGAAATCATATCCTAATAAATTTAATTCATTAATAATATATTGTTCTATATTGTTTTGCTTTACCATAAGCATTTTATCCTCAATAATATTTTTTACTTTACAATAGGAATTATCTATTTTATCAATAACATCTATGACCATAGGATGATTTATAATTTTATTGAATGAAGTTGAATCTTCAGAAATAAAAATGATATTTGAGATATTTTTAATTGATTTTATACTATCTAAATTAATCATTTTGAAGTCTAGAATTATTAAATCAAACTGCTTTTTCTTTAATAATTCTAGTGTTTCTTCTTTATTAGTAGTAATGCACATTATTCTTAGATTTTTTATTTCACTAATAATATAGAATATATACTTTATATATTCTATATTATTAGTTG
>CASEVQ010000070.1 GCA_949291455.1 uncultured bacterium | reverse complement strand
TAAAATAGCATTTGATGAATGGGAACCAGTATTACCAGAAGAAAATGCAAAAGTAACAGCAAATATGACATTTAAAGCAGTATTTGCTAAAGATGAAAACAACAATGAAATACCTGATTATAGAGATACTTATTTTACTGTAACGTTTTTAGATGATGATGGTACTACTATTATTGATTCTTCAAAAGTTTTGTCTGGACTTTCAGTAACAGTACCAGATAATCCAGAAAAAGGAAGTACAGCACAATATAATTATTCATTTATCGGATGGTATAAGGGTGAAGTTCAAATTACAGATTTCACAAATATTCGAGAAGATTTAACTGTTATAGCAAAATATAATGAAACAGTAAGAAAATATAAAGTAATATTTAAAGATTACTATGGTACATCTATTAAAGAAGTCACTGTCGATTATGGTACTAGTGTAGAAGCTCCTAGTGTTGCTACAGAAATTAAATTATCAGGACAAAATTCTATAGTTGAGTTTACTGGATGGAGTACAGATGAATATTTATTTGTTCAAAGAGAATTAGTAGTAAAAGCAGAATATAATATGTTAAAATCTTCAACTACAACATTATATAAGTTACCAAGTTATTTAATTCGTCAAGAAGATGGTGGTGCTGATGATAGAGAATTTAGTTCATTAGCTGAAATTACTATTAAAGATGATGCTGAAGGTAATCTTGGTAAAATAATGTCAAACACTAAAGAAGGAGAGTATAAACTTGCCGTTGGTAAGGATGACGTTTTAAAATACTTAACAGAGGAAAGCAGAACTATTGTTGAAAATAATAATGCTGATATTTATGTTTTAAAATATAATCCAAAAGACGGTTGGCATTTAGATTGTCAAATTAATAATGAAGATATTGCAGTATATCGTAGTGGAAATAATGGATTAAAGGTAATAAGCAATTCTCATAATATTACAAAAGTTGAAAGATATGAAAAAAAATATGTATTATTTCAGGGAATGAAATGGGTAAAACAAGAAGAACATAATGCTATTAATCAATCAGCAGGTATTTATATTATTTCAGATTTTAGTGTTAATATTGAAGGTAATAATAGTATGTATCGTATTTATTATGACAACAATAAATATGTAGATTATTATTGGAATGAACAATAAAAAAAAGAGTAAATAATTTTATTAATAGTAATTAATTATTTGCTCTTTACTTTTAAATGTAGGTGATATTATGGCATATATTAGATATAAAGAAGTAACAAAACATTTTAATTTTTCAAAAGTAGTTGAATTAAAGAGTCTTCCATCATATGTTAGTGATTATGCATATGATTCTGAAACAATTTTAGCAGCATATAAAGTAGGTCGTGATCATGGAATGATTACTGACAAAAAAATAGTTTTGTTTGATAATTCTATTTCTTTTAGACCTAAGAAAGAAATTACAACAATACCGTATCGTTCAATATCTGCTCATTCTGTTATTTTTCATAATAACACAGCTGAGATATATTTATTATTAGATAGTGGACATCCATTATTATTAAAATTTTCTAATATGAGCGCTGAAGATAAAGTAAGACTACGATTATTATATAATGCGATGTCTTCAATAATATGTGGTGAAAAAATTCCAAATACAATACTTAAAAAATTATTAGATAAAGATTTTAGTATAAAAACAAAAAATAAGGAGGATTAGTTATGAAAGAAAAAAAAGTTAAAGTTGAACAAGAAGAAGATTTTTTTGATGAAAAGCCTAAAAAGAAAAATAATGATGAAAAAAAAGAAAAAAGCATACTTTCTAAAACATTAAATATAATACTTTGGGTTGTTCTATTTGCTTGGATGGCATTAGTCCTTGTTGATTATTTTAAGGTTAGAAATGAAGAAGAACCAATATTCTGCTGGTTTAATAATCATACAACAACATATGAAAATGGTACTGTAAAAGAATGTACAGGATTAGGATATAAAGTTATAAATTATAATAGAGAAGATTATAAAGCTATTGAATTTGGTCCATTCTGGATTAAAGATAGAACAGCAGAATAAAATTAGAACTTAGAACGGTTCTTTGTCAAATAGTGTTGGTGAACAATAAATTTGATAAATGAATTGATTATGAAGGGTGATGAAAATCACCCTTTTATAATGCCTTTAATTAAGA
>CASEVQ010000069.1 GCA_949291455.1 uncultured bacterium | reverse complement strand
GCTATTTTAGGCACTTTTTATTAAGTATTAATATTGAATAAATCAATATCTACAAGAGGAAATGAAATAGCCATTGTCTACAAGCTCTCTGCTTGTACTTCTATTCCCGCCACTTCCTTATAAAAAAGCAAAAAGAAAAAAGGTTAATACTAATGATTTGCTAAATAAGTAGTATATAACCTTTTATAAATTATTGTGTAACTAACTTTTTGCCATACAATTGGAGGTGGCTTTTCATATTGATTTTAAATGTCAATACTTTTTTTCAAAAAATTAAAAAACAAATCGCAGGGGTGTGGGGACAGCGATTTGTTTGATAATATTTAAATTATAATTTTATATTATGTGAATTATCATTAGTAATAAAGCCAGTGGTTAAACCATCTTTTTTATATTTCTCTTGTATTTTTTCAGAAGCGAAATTTATAACTATTGGATTAATTTGATATAATTCATCAACCCATCTATCGTTATCTTGAGCATCATATGTTGCATAAGCAAATGATAATGGATTTTGTGCTACTGCTATTTTTAATATATTTAATTCTTCCATTAATTCTTCAAAAACAACATATCTCAAAGCTAAACCATTAATTTGTAATACTTCTGATACAAAATGGTCATCCATTTTTAATTCTTCACTAGCATACTTAAAAGCTCTATAATCTTGTTTAATTAATGACATCATAAATGTTGCATCATCCTTTAACTTATCATCTGCATATTTTACTGCTTCATAACCATCTTCTAAAGAATTAAAACCAGCAAGTATTAAGGCTGGGTCTTTACGAAGTTCTGGATTAGTATAACGTAAATTAATATAATCAACTCTTGCAAAAGCTATAGCAACATCTCTATCACTTTTTAACTCATCACTAAACGCACCTAATTCCATTATTTCATATTTTCCGATTGTTCCTAAATTTGCATATCTAATCACAAATTCCTTATCTGCAAATGCTTTTTCTGGTAAATCGCTCAATCCAATTCTTCCTGCAATGAGTTCTTGTAAATAATATTCTCTTTCATCACAACTTAACATATTTTCACCTCGGTTTCATTATATAATATTTAATTATTTTGTGCAAATTTGGGTAACAAAATATATTAACCTATTTACGTTTTTTTACTCGACCTATACTGCTATTTATAAATATAGGTATTGCTTTATCAACAAATTCTTCATAATTTTCATATTTTGGTAAATTTTCTAAAGTAAAATATACTAACTCTGGCAAATAAGTAAATCCATGAGGAATTATCCAATCATCCTCAATAGGTTGCATATTATCCTTAAAATATTTACTTGTTAAAATATAAGCATTAGCTCTAACTAAATATTCGTACATTACTGATTTTGGACAATTACTATATGTTTTAAGAAGATTATTTTTAATAGCACTTTCGTACAATTTCTCTAAAAAATCAGTATCAGATAAATACTTATCTACTAAAGGATTTACAATCGGATGAGAGAATTCATGAAATAAACACTCTACTAAATACTCATTATCAACCTCAAAACATTGTTTTTCTTCATCATAATGAAGCCCTCTATTATAATAAAAATTACCTTCTTTATCAGATGGACCAAAACCACCGTTCATTAAAACTGATGGAATAAATGTATATGTTTTAGGTTTACAATTATAATATTTTGATATATCATTTAAATCTAAATTATCAGGAAATTTGCAATACTCATCTACAATCTTTTTATAAAACGGAATATATTTTTTAATAAACTCATTCCAGTTAATATCGGTTGCTAAATTTTTAAGCTCTGAAGCAAAGCCATCAATATTACCATATTCCATATATTTGTTTATTTGTTCACTTTGTATTTTTTTATAATCAACCTCATACAAATCATTTATACCAATGCCTAAATTAATTGGAACAGAACAGTCAGTAAAATTAGTAATATATTTTATTAATTCAGGATAATTTTCTAGAATAATTAATTTTTCTAAATCATGCATATATTTAATATTTGGAGTTTCTATAAAATCTAGTTCGTCTTTTCTAAGTTCTGGATGTTTTATTAAATATACAGCATGAATTGCTAATATTAATTCATATTGTTTATTAATTTCAATATTCATATTATTTAATTTAGTTATAAGCATATTTAAACACACTCCTTAACTTTATGATTTATTATACGTTCTTTTATATATAATTGTCAATTTTTAAAATAATGTTTAATTTTAGCAAATATAGTAAACAGTAGATAAATAAGCACTATTACAAATCGCTGTCCCCACACCCCTGCGATTTGTTTTTTAATTTTTTGAAAAAAAGTATTGACATTTAAAATCAATATGAAGAAAAATCGAGTACAAGCAGAGAGCTTGTAGACAATGGCTATTTCATTTCCTCTTGTAGATATTGATTTATTCAATATTAATACTTAATAAAAAGTGCCTAAAATAGC
>CASEVQ010000068.1 GCA_949291455.1 uncultured bacterium | reverse complement strand
TTATGTTAAATCAAATAAGATTTTCTCTATTGATATGCCTATTAATTTAAATGTTGCTTATGCCGAGTATATTAATCAGTCATAAAGTTTAACACAACTAATAATAAAAAAAATTCTTCTAAATATTTTACTTTTTTTAAAAGAATTTTTGCTAATAAATGATTCTATAATTTCAAAAAATTTAGTAAAACAATAATCATAACATTAGATATCCGTAAAAAATGTACTTTAGTTGATGAAATTGCTTCACAAATTGAAACTGCATTATCTACAACATTAACTAACCAACTTTCAGCATATTTAGGAACTGCTACAACCGATATTGGAAACATATGACTACGAATTATGTCACGTTCTTTATCAGATAATTCAAAATATTTGGCAGCATATCTTTCAGCATATTTAGGATGATTTACTAAAGTATTCATTTTTTCCTTAACAGAAATAACTTCATTATCGACTAGAAAAAAATCATGCAATAAACCAGCCCTAGCAGTTTCATCATAATCTAGTCTAAATAATTTTGCAAATTTATAAGAATAATAAGAAACTCTAACTGAATGGTCATATCTGTTTAAACCGTGATGAGTTATATATTTAGTTTTCTTAAATTCATTGTGTTCTAATATATCACTAACAATATTTATATATTGTTTTTCTCTATTTGAAATTTCTTTCATCAAATTCTTCACCTACACACTACTTCATTAAATTCTATTCAAACTTTAACTATCGTAGAATTGAAAATATACTACTAACAGTATATCACACATAACAAAAAAGTAAATACAAATTTTAAAAAAAGAGGGGTACCCTCTCTAATCTATGTAAACGCTATTACGTAGCGTTCTATAATATAATATGCAATAACTAAAAAAAGAAAAGTTAATTTTTGATAAATTCTATATATTTTTATTCAATTATATTTTATATTTAGTACTATACTTTGACTTAAACTTAAGAATTTTTTAATATAAAAAAGCAATAAAACAAAATTATTGCTAAATTACTTTTTAAATTTTATAAATTAAAACAAATATTTCAAATTAATAAATAAAAAAAAGGGGGCAAAAAATATTGAAAGTATTATTATCTTCTATAGCCTAAATTCATATTCAATTCTTCTTGTAAAAAAGATATAGGACGATGGCAAGATTTTATTGCAGAATTTTTTCTTTCAAAAGCTTCTGGAATAATTGATGTTGATATAATTTTTCCATTATATCCAAGTTCGGCAAGTATAAATGCATCTGAACTTCTATGTAATCCAGGTACTAAACTAATTATATCTTCTATAGTAGATATATCATTCTTAATTTGTGAATTATTCAAACGATTTTCTAACATTTTTGTTATTTCTGACTCTTCTTGATTTAACATCAAAATAGTAGAACCATCTGCAAACAAATCACATAAAGCTTGTCTAACTATAAAATTGTCTAATAGCTTAGGACAATTATTAGATTTACCATCAACTACTTTTGCAACCACATAATAATCACCTTCGAACTCTACAGAACCATAGTAATCCGCTACCCACAAAAATAATCCTGGTTTAATTCCAATCCCTTCATGAGAACCAGCTGGATTAGCATCATTTGAATAACCAAATTCTATTTTTTTCATATTTACCTCCTTTAATATATTAATATGATATCATAATTTATTTAAATTGTATATTATTTTTTCTTATCATAAATATGTTTGTAATTTCAATCCATCTTTCTTAAATTTAAACATAATACTACCATATATATCTGTTCTATAAATATTTGAGCTATCTAATATATCAAGTATTTCTTTATTTGGATGTCCATATCTATTGCCTTTTCCTACTGATATAATTGAATATTTTGGATTAATATTATTGATAAAAAAACTACTTGAACTTGTATTACTCCCATGATGTCCTACTTTTAAAATATCAATATCGAATAAATTATATTTATCTATTAAATCTTGTTCTACGTTAATTCCTGCATCTCCCATTAAAAGAAATTTATAATTATTAATATTAGAATAAAGTACTATTGAATTATCGTTTTCATTATCATAAAAATTATTATTCAAAAAATATAACTTATTATTTTTTATATTCAAAATTTTAATGTTTTGATAATATGGGACATTATCTTCTTCTAAAACTTTAATTAATTCTAATTCTAAATCATTATACTCACCATTATTAAATATTACTTTCCCAATTTTAAAATCTCTAACCAAATTAATAGCTTCTCCCATATGATCGTAATCACCATGTGTTAAAATCAATACATCGATTTTTGAAATACCGAATGATTTTAATGACGGAATAATTATACTTTTAGCAATTGAATAATTATTTACTTTTTCCCATTTTTCACTATTATATTTTATAATGCCACCAGTATCAACTAAAATGTTATAATTACCATTATGTATTAAAATAGAATCTCCTTCTCCAACATCAAAAAAAAGAAGAAAATTATTTTCAAATATTTTATTATAATTAAAATGAATAGTTATAAGAAAAAAAAGAAAAAGAAAATTTTTTATATTTTTAAAAGTTAAGAATATAAAAACATAATAAATTATAACTATAAAAAGTGATGGTTTCATAACAATAATTGTAGAATTAATA
>CASEVQ010000067.1 GCA_949291455.1 uncultured bacterium | reverse complement strand
TATTTCAATTAATAAATATATATATAAATAGGTTAATTAAAATTTATATTATTTAATTAGAATTTTTTGAAATATTCATTATAATTCCTATTGCGACCATACTCACCAATAAACTACTTCCACCATAGGATAAAAAAGGCAGTGTAACACCCGTAACTGGTATTAGACCAATTACTACCATTAAGTTCATAACTGCTTGAATTAGCATCTGAAAAATTAAACCAAATGATAATAATTTTGCAAAATTATCTTTAGTATTAAGAGCTATTTTTATTCCAAAGAGTAATAGTAAAATAAACAAAGATGAAATAATTACTACACCTAATATGCCAAATTCTTCACTGATAATTGAAAAAATAAAATCTGTTTGTGGTTCTGGTAAATAAAATTGTTTCTGTCTCGATTTTAAAAATCCCATTCCTAAAAGTCCACCTGGTCCTATTGCATAAAGTGATTGTATAATTTGAAATCCTGTTCCTAAAGGATCACTCCAAGGGTCAATAAATGAAGTTATTCTATCCATACGATAAGGTGCTATTACTATTAAAATTATTATTCCTATTACACCAATTAATCCAAGTCCAATAAAAAATTTCATGTTTACTCCTGCTATAAATAGCATCGCAATAATACTTACTACAATAATCATTCCAGTTCCAAAATCTGGTTGTAACATTATTAACCCAAATACTAAAAATAAAACACTTAAAATAGGAATAACTCCTTTTTTAATATTTTTTACAAACTTATTTGATTTTGATAAATATTTACTAGTTAAAATAATAAGGCCAATTTTAGCAAATTCACTTGGTTGTATTCCAAAAGAGCCAATTCCAAACCAGCTCCTACTTCCATTTCGAACACTACCTATTCCTGGTATTAAAACTAAAATAAGTAAAACAATACAAGAAAAAAATATTTTAGTTGCATTTTTATAATATATTCTATAATCAATTTTACTTATAATAAGAACTAAAATAATACCTACTAAAATAAATAATCCCTGTTGTTTAACATACTTAAAGGAATCTGAAAATTTGTACATTGCCCATATGCTAGATGCTGAATATATCATAATAAGTCCAAATAAAATTAATATTATTGCAGTAAAAAAAAGATATAATCCAAGATTTTTTTTCATAAAGCCACCTATTATATCTTATATTTTTTATATTAATAATATTCTTTAATAAATAATATATTTATAAATTGAATTTTTAATTACTAATTTATTTTGTTTAACTTATTTTATTCATCAGAAAGATTATCAAAATATCCTTGAATAAATACTACCGGTGTTCCTTTATCTCCAGAACCACTAGTCAAATCACATAATGAACCTATTAAATCAGTAAATCTTCTAGGTGTTGTTCCTTGCGATAATATATTACCTTTTAAATTATTATCTTTATTTTTAATTTCATTTTTTATTGCTTCTTTTAAGTTTTCACCCTCTAAATCTTTAAATTTATTATCAGAAATATATTTTAATTTTAATTCATTTGGTGTTCCTATTAATCCACTTGTGTAAGAAGGTGATACTACTGGATCAGCAAGCTCCCAAATATGTCCAATAGGATCTTTAAAGGCACCATCACCATATACCATAACTTCGATTGTCTTTCCGGTTAGTTTTTTTAATTTATCTTGAATTTCTTTTACAAGTTTATCACCAGATTTTGGAAATAATTTCAATCTTTCCTCAGTTGCTTTATTTGAGCCTAAAAGTCCATATTCTTTATTATATCCACTACCATTTATTGGATTGTTCATTACTTCAGATAAACCATAAATAGTTTTAGCACCAGCATCTTCTAATATTTTTTTTGTTTTAAATCTAGTATGAATATCACATACTAAGATATCTTTTGTATACTCTAAAATAGTTTTAGGGTTATTAGAAAAAACGAATTCTATCTTACAGTTTTCACTTTCAACTAGTTCTTTATAAAAATCGACCATATTTATTCCAGTAAAAGGATGAAGATAATTACCAAAATATTTTTTATATTGTTCCTCTGTTATAACACTAGATAAACTAAAATCACTATTTTCTAATGTTTCTTCATCTAATATACCATTTCCTACTTCATCTGAAGGAAAACTAAGCAACATTGTAATTTTATTCATTGCTCGTGCTATACCTTTTAAAATCATAGAAAATCTATTTCTACTTAATATTGGATAAACCAATCCTATTTTTTTATTAGAAAATTTATTTTTTATATCTTCGGCAATATCATCTACTGTTACATAATTACCTTCAGAAATCCCAACAACTGCTTCTGTTATGGCAACAATGTCCTTATCTTTAAATTCAAATTTTTCATTTTCTTTGGCTTTCATAAGTGAATTAACAACAATGCTTGCTAAATCATCGTTTTCCTTTATAATTGGTGTTCTAATTCCTCTTACAACAGTTCCTACACATCTCATATCGAATTACCTCCTATTGTCTACATTATATCACAAAAATAAAAAAAGAACTTAAATAAGTTCTAAGGGTTGTATTATAAATAGTGTTGGTGAAGATATTGATATGAACCCCGTTTCTTGGACATAAGAAACGAGGTTTTTATTATGAGTAAATTAAGTTATGAGGATAAAATAAATTTATATAATGAAAGAAAAAAT
>CASEVQ010000066.1 GCA_949291455.1 uncultured bacterium | reverse complement strand
ATAAATAGCAATATATTAATAAATATAGTATAATTATACAAGCTTGAGGTGAATTTAATGGGGATTTTATTATTAACAAAATCTGTTTTTGCAGTTATGATAGGTTTTTTAGCAGCAATTATTTTTGGCCTTGTTTTAATACCAATTTTAAGAAGACATAAAATCGGTCAAAGAATTAGTATATTTGTTGGAGAAAATCATCGAAAAAAAGAAGGAACACCTACAATGGGAGGACTTATTTTTGTTTTGCCAACTATTCTTGCTACAATTCTTCTGATATTGACGAGGAAAATAGATTTAACGCCTAATCTTCTTATTATATTATTTGTTTTTTCCAGTTATTCATTTATAGGATTTTTAGATGATTTTTTAAGTATAAAGAAAAAAAATAATGAAGGATTGACTACTTATCAAAAGTTATTTTTACAACTAATAGTGGCTTTAGTTTTTTTCTATTTATATATGCAAAAAGGTGGTCAAACAGCATTAGTAGTAAAAACACTTGGAATTAACATTGAAATGGGATGGTTTTATGGAGTATTCCTTTTATTCATATTAATAGGAGCAAGTAATGCTGTTAATTTAACAGATGGATTAGATGGGTTAGCCGGGGGATTATCCGCTATTGCTTTTATTGCATTTAGTTTAATTTCATTAGCAGTTGGATTTGAAGAAGTGGGAATATTTAGTTTTATTTTAACAGGAGCATTGTTTGGATTTCTAATATTCAATACTCATCCAGCTAAAATATTTATGGGAGATACTGGATCTCTTGCGTTGGGAGCTGTTATGGCAGCAGTTGCAATCTTAACACATAGAGAAGTAACTTTATTAGTTGTTGCAAGTATTTTTGTAATTGAAACTTTAAGCGTTATTTTACAAGTAATTTGGTTAAGATTATTTAAAAGAAAGCTATTTTTAATGACACCATTACATCATCATTTTGAAAAATTGGGGTGGCAAGAGACTGATATAGTAAAATTATTCTGGGTAGTAGGGTTAATACTTACTATGTCTGGTATCTTTTTTGGTGTTTGGTTATAGGACATTAATGTTCTTTTTTTTGAAAAAATTTAATTTTAGTAAGTAATGTGATATAATTGTAATCGAAAGAGGTGTGACTATGGACTTTAGAGAAATATCAGAATTTTTTAGAGATGCTTCAATATACATTATTACGTTTTTAGTGATTGCCATAATTTTTGTATTTGTAATATCACTACAACCTATTGCCGGCAATTCCATGGTGCCAACATTAGAAGAAGGTGACGTTGTTCTAGTATCAAAATTTTCTTACCGTTTCTTTAAAATACAAAGAAATGACATTGTAACTCTTAAAGTTAATGGTAAATCATATGTTAAAAGAGTTATAGGACTTCCGGGTGAAGATATAAAATATATTAAAAATGTTTTATATATTAATGATAATCCATTCACAGAAAATTTTTTGGGTGAAAATATTGAAACGACCGGTTTCACGCTTGAAGATGTTTGTAAAGAAGACGAATGTCCAAATGGCGTTATTCCAGAAGGAAAATATTTAGTTTTAGGTGACAATAGACCTGAATCAGAGGATAGTAGAACTAAAGAATTTGGTCTTGTTTCAAAGGATGATATAACAGGAAAAGTATTTTTTAGAATTTGGCCTTTTAATAAACTTAGCAAAATAATATAAAAATAATAATTCTAATAAAGAAATAATAAAAAAATATTGTCGAAAATATAATATTATGATACAATATTGTCGAATTTATGCATATATAGATTCAAATTTAAAAGCTTTTTAGTGCTATTTGGAAAGGAGAGGGTGTTATATGTTTAATAAAAAACGTATATTTGTTTTTGTGGTATTTATTCTATTTATGTTTATTTTTATAACATTTGCAGGTGGTACACCACAAAATCAAGCAGTAGCTACAAGGCTTGTAACCTTTATTGATGGTTACGATAATTCCGAAATAAGCCAACAAAAAGTAATTGTAGGAGAGGATGCAGAAGTACCAGATGCGCCAAAACATGATGCTATGGCATTTGCTGGATGGTATTTGGAAGAAGACAGAACTATAGAAGTAACTGATTTTACAAATATCATGACAGATTTAACCGTTGTAGCAGAGTATGGTGATGATATTAATAGGAATGGTATCTTAGATGAAGATGAAGAATATTATACTGTACGTTTTGTCGATGGACTAACAAACACTGTAATAAAAACACAAACTGTTTTAAATGGTATGAATGCAACAGCACCACAAGCACCAAAACATGATGGTTATACATTTGTTGGATGGTCACGTGGTTATACAAATGTAGAGGAAGATATTACAGTTAATGCTGTTTATCAAGCTAATACAAATGTAGAAGTTAATTCTTACAATGTGACTTTTATTGATGGCGACACAAAAGAAATAATAACAATAGTAGAAGTTCAAGAAGGATTAAGTGCAACATTACCAGAAGCTCCAAAACATGATAAGAGAGTATTTGATCACTGGGAGGGTAATTACACTCAAATTACGAAAGATGAAACAGTAATCGCTATATATGCAGATGACATCAATGACAATAACAAACCTGATTATTTAGAAGATAAATATTCAGTAATATATGAAAAAGGATTAGAAGAAGTAACTGGAGAAGTTCCAAAAGATGAAAATGAATATCTTGAAAATACTAATTACAC
>CASEVQ010000065.1 GCA_949291455.1 uncultured bacterium | reverse complement strand
ATTAATTCAAAATCAAATTTTTAGTAAAAAAATAGCAGGAAAGCCTTTTTATATAAGTCTTTCTCTGCTGTTCATAATTTTTTCATGTTTTTATCCTGATTAATTATAATAAAAACTATTTTTTATTATTATAGTGTGATATAATAATAAAAGAATAGGGTGATTGCATGAATAATAGTATTGGTAAGATTATAAATATTGAAGAAAATATAGTTACTGTAAAAATAGATGTTAATGTTTTAAATTATGGTAATCTTATGAACATACATACGGTGTTTGATGATGGTAAAAGAAAGTTGATAGGAGAAATTTTAAAAGTAGATATTGAATATTTAAAAATAGCAATAGTTGGAGAACTAAAAGATAAAATATTTATTCCAGGTATAAGTTTAAAACCTAGTTTTTCTTCTATTATTAGAATTGTTACAAAAGAAGAATTATCATGTATTTTAGGACCACAAGAGATAATTGATAATAATCAAATTGCTCTTGGTATATCTTCAGTTTATCCTGGATATAAAATAAATGTCGATGTTAATTCTTTCTTTAGTAATCATTTTGCTATTTTAGGTAATACTGGTTCAGGTAAGAGTTGTACTTTTGCTCGTATTGTTCAAAATATCTTTACAACTTCAAAATATTTACCAGTTAATGCAAGTATTTTTGTTTTTGATGCTTATGGAGAATATAAAAATGCTTTTTCTTTTCTTCATGAATTTAATTCAGGTCTTAATTTTAAGTCTTATACAACAAATACACAATATCCTGATACAGAACTTTTAAAAATACCATTATGGCTTTTGGATGTTGATGATATTGCCTTATTGTTAAATGCTACAACACCATCACAATTGCCAATAATTGAAAAAGCTCTTAAATTGGTTCCAATATTAAAAGGTACGGGTGAAGAATCTACTAAAATTAAAAATGATATTATTGCTCGTGCAATTTTAGATATTTTAAAAAGTGGAAAAGATTCAATAAAAATCCGCGATCAAGTTACAGCAGTTTTATCTACTTATAATACAGAATTACTTAATTTAAATAGTCAAATTATTCAACCAGGATATGTTAGAACTTTAAAACAATGTATTTATGTTGATAATTCTGGAAAAATGCAAGAAATGGAATTAGTTGTTAACTTTATAAGTACTTTTGTAATCGAAGGTTTTGAAATACCTAATCCTAAAGGAGATGTTCAATATGAACTTTCAGATTTAGAATTAGCATTAAATTTCGCTCTTATATCAGAAGGTATTTTAAAAAGTGATAAAGTTTTTGATTATGCCAATGTACTTTCTGTTAGATTACATTCTTTAGTTAATAGCGATTCTGCAGATTATTTTAAATATGATAAAATGGTAACATTAAATGGTTATATTAGCGATTTATTAACAACATTTGATGGAAAGAAAGCTCAATTAATTGATTTTAATATTAACTATGTAGATGATAGATTGGCCAAAGTTATGACAAAAATAATTTCAAAAATTTTATTTGATTTTTCAGCTAACAATGAAAATAGAGGAAAATTTCCATTTCATATAATTATTGAAGAAGCACATCGTTATGTACAAAATGATAAAGATGTCGAATTATTAGGATATAATATTTTCGATAGAATAACTAAAGAGGGAAGAAAGTATGGTGTAATTTTAGGACTTATTACTCAAAGACCTAGTGAATTAAGTGAAACGAGTATTTCTCAGTGTTCAAATTTTTTAGTATTGCGAACTTTGCATCCTAAAGATTTACATTATATTAAGGAAATGGTACCAAATGTTAGTGATGAAATTTTAGCAATTTTCAAAACGTTACAACCAGGTAGTGCAATTGCGTTTGGTAGTGCTTTTAAAGTACCTATATCATTAAAAATGGAAAAACCAAACCCAGAGCCTTATAGTAGCAATAGTAATATTGCTAAAATTTGGTATGCTTTATAAAATTAATATGTAAAATAGTAAATTGTATATAAAATAAGTCTTTAAAAAAAATATTGTTTGTGATAGAATAATAAATATAGATAATTGGAGGATATAAAATGGCATTAGAAAAATTAAAAGGGATATTTGGTGGGCAAGATTCAGATGATGATAATATTGAAAATGATGCAGCAGTAGAAAGACACGCATCTGCTGAAAATACAATGATACTTTTAGAACCAAGAGCATACTCAGAGTCTCAACAAATAGCAGACTACTTAAAAAGTAATTCATCTGTTGTAGTAAATTTAAAAAGAGTTACTCCTGATCAAGCAAAGAGAATTGTAGATTTTTTAAGCGGAACTATTTATGCAATCGGTGGAGATTTACAAAAATTAGGTGGTGGAATTTTTCTATGTACTCCTAAAAACATTAATGTTGAAGGCAAGATAAGTGATGACAATGCTAATAACAAGAATAATAAGAATAAAAAAAATGACGAACAATTAGAGGAAGATGAATTTAACTTTTAAATTAATTCTGTTTTTGAGGTGATAAAATCATGGATAAATTTAAAATAGTAGAAAATGGCTATAGTGTAACAGAAGTTAACAAATTTGTTGATGATGTTATTGCCCAAACAGAGCAAATGCTTGAAAAAATGAAAAAACAACATCGGGATAATGAAGAATTACGAAAACAAGTAGAGCATTATAAAAAAATAGAAACAGAATTAAAAAATGCACTTTTTAAAGCTGAACAATCGAGTAGTGAAATAAAGAAACAAGCTTATGATGAAAAAAATATAATTATTGAAGAAGCTAGAAAGAATGCTTCAAGAATTGTCAATGATGCATTATTAAGAGCAGAAAAAATAGAAATAAAAGCAGATACATTAGAAAGAAATATGAGGATTTTTAAGAAAAAGTTAAAACTTGTTGTAGAACAGCAACTAACTGTCATTGATGAAATAGAAGAATTAGATTTAAAATAAAAAAACATTTGATTCCAAATGTTTGGATGTATAATTTTTAGTGTGTGTAATGTGTAAAATCATTATGTGCACTTTTTTCATAATAAAAGACATATAGATTAAACCTTGATACAATATTAGTG
>CASEVQ010000064.1 GCA_949291455.1 uncultured bacterium | reverse complement strand
TTTTATATTTAAAATTAAATAAAAAAGAATTAAATAAAATATTTAAAGGTTTAATTTATACATATTTGGGTTTAGTTATTTTTTTGACAGGTGTTAATGTTGGTTTTATGCCAATGGGATATATGGTAGGTAAGACTTTAGCTAATTATAGTTATTTGTTAATATTTCTAAGTTTTGTTTTGGGATATTTTATAGTGACAAGTGAACCCGCTGTGGCCGTTTTAACGTCACAGATTGAAGAAATTACTAATGGAAATATAAAAAAGAAAACAATGGATATGTCTTTGGCAATTGGTGTTAGCATTGCTACAGCAATTTCAATAATAAGAGTTATAACAGGAATTTCAATTTGGTATTTTTTACTTCCTGGTTATATTTTTGCACTTGTTATGACTTTTTTTGTTCCATCTATATTTACTGCAATTGCTTTTGATTCTGGTGGCGTAGCATCAGGAACGATGACGGCTACATTTTTGTTACCTTTTGCAATCGGTGTAGCAGAAGCTCTTGGTCACAATGTTTTAACAGATGCTTTTGGATTGATTGCTATTGTAGCTACCATACCACTTATTACTGTTCAATTAGTTGGATTAATTTATAAATTTAAAACTAAGGTTAATTACAATGATCCAATTTATAATGAGGAAATTATTGATTATTATTAGGAGGCATTGTTATGAATGAAGATGTAGTAAAAACTAAAATGTTAATTACTATAACTGATAAAGATAAGTATTCAAAAATTTTGAGACTGTATAGAAGACATAAGATTACTTATTCATTTTTGATAAATGGAATTGGAACTGCCTCAAGTTCACTTCTAGAATATTTTGGTCTTAATGAAGTCAAAAAAAATATAATGATTAGTATAATACCTGAAAAATTAGAGACTAAATTATTATATGATTTACATAATAAAATGGAAATATATAAACCAGGAATGGGGATAGCATTTACTACTTCAATAACAAGTGCTACAAGATATTTATCTAATCAATATAAAGATATTAAATTTGTAGAGGAGGAATACTTAATGGCAAAGGAAAAAGAGTATGAACTTATAATTGTTATTGTATTAGAAGGATATTCATCGTTAGCTATGGATGCTGCTAAAAGAGTTGGTGCAAGTGGTGGAACATTAATACATGGTATAGGTCTTGGGTCAAAAGAAGCAACTAAATTTTTAGGTATAACAATAGAGCCAGAAAAAGATGTTGTTCTTATATTGACAGAAAAAGATAATAAGAAAATAGTTATGAGCGAAATAACTGATGCTGTTGGTTTATCTAAAGAGGGAAGAGGAATTTGCTTTTCAATTCCTGTAGATAATGTTGTGGGATTACAGGAAAATATTATATTTGAAAAGAAATGATTAGATTCTTATATTTATATAAAATAAAAAGCTCTTTTTTATTAATATGAGCTTTTTATTTTAATAGTTTTTTTTCTTCATTAATTTCTTTTTCTAATATTACAGTTGCTTCTTTTATACTTTCTTTTGTATTACTTTTTCTTTTACAGAGTATAAATCCAATGATTTCAATAATTGAATAACCAATAATGAACAATCCGACAATTCTAAATGGCAAATTTTGAATAAATGCTAATGCAATTGAAAGAGCAATTATTAATAAAGCATTTACAAAATAAATAATTTTTTCACCTTTAGGTTGTTTAAAAGTATTTATTAATCTATTGATTCCGACATATAGTAGAAATATTGAAACGGTAAGTCTTAAAACTGTTTCAATAGCATCGAAAAAAACTATTGAACAAATTATAGTTATCATTCCAATAAGCATATAAATCATACCATTAATGATTTCTTTTTTGTTTGGGTTAAATTGTGATGTTTGATAATAAACCAATAGTTTAAATATTCCTATTAATATTGAAAATGCTCCAAGTATATATATTACAAATTTAACAACTCCATTTGGATTAGTAAATAATATTATACCTAAAATAAAAAATAAGATTGCATTAAATAATGATTCTCCCATATTATAAGTTTTTACTTCTATTTTTTTCATAAGTCCTCCTATTAGTAATTTAATTATATATTAAAGATTAAGAAAAGTATAGTTAATTGTTATATAAAAATATAGAAAAAATAAAAAAATGTGTTAAAATATAGATAGGAGGTTTCTTATGAAAAATATAGAATTATTAATTAATAATGGAATTAATGTTAATGATAGTTTAGATCTTCTTGGTGATGTTGATACTTATAATGATGTTTTAAAAGATTTTTTTGATGAGGTAAAAGAAAAAATAGAAAAAATTGATGAGTATAAAAAGAATAAAGATATGCCTAATTATGCAATTTTAGTTCATTCTTTGAAAAGTGATGCTAAATATCTTGGTTTTACTAAACTAGCTGAATTAGCTTATAATCATGAGATGGAAAGCAAAAATAATAATATTGATTATGTTAATGAGCATTATGATGAATTAATAGATGAAACTAAAAATATAATTAAGATAGTAAATGAATATTTTGATGGAACTAGTAGCGAAAAAAGTTATAATGTAAATGATAATATTAAAAAATCTATTCTAATTGCAGACGATTCTAATATTATAAGGAATATTATAGAAAAAATGATTGGTAATCAATATAAAGTTATAATGGCAGAAGATGGAATAGAAACAATTAATAAAATTAATGAAAACAGTGATAGCTTAGTTGGAATCTTTTTGGATTTATATATGCCTAATGTTAATGGATTTGAGGTTTTAAAACATCTTAAAGAAAATAATTTGTTTAATAAAATACCAGTAGCTATAATAACAGGTGATGATTCAAAAGAGACAATTTATAAAGCCTTTGATTATCCTATTGTAGATGTATTAGCTAAACCGTTTAATGAAAATGATGTAAAAAGAATAATAACTGCTATGTTAAATTTAAAATAGACTAGGCAAGAAATCTTGCCTTTTTTTATTATAAAAATTAATTTTAAATAAGCAGTAATTGTTATAATTTATATTGTAAAAAAATAAATATATTGTAAACTTTAAGTATAAATAATAATACTAGGAGTGAATTATATGAAGAATAAAAAAGGATTTACTTTAATAGAGCTATTAGCAGTAATAATAATATTAGGAATATTAATGATAATAGCAATACCAGCAGTAACAG
>CASEVQ010000063.1 GCA_949291455.1 uncultured bacterium | reverse complement strand
ATATAATAATATTTATATTTTTAAATTTTTTAAAAAATAAGTTTAATTCTTTTATAATAATTGTTTCTTATTTTTACACATTTTCTTTATGCTATTATAATAAAATATCTCTTATTAATAACAAATTAATTTTAATTGTATTCCTTCTTTTTATTAATTATTTTTTAACATTGTTAATAAAAAATTTAATGCAATATTCTAAGGAAGAGTATATTAACTTAGAAAGCATGTATCGAAGTTATTTGTTTAAATTTATTCATGAAGTAAAAAATCCAATATCAGTATGTAAAGGGTATCTAGAAATTATTAACCGCAAAAAAAACAAAACAATGAAAGATATAGATAATTATATGCAGATAATAGATAAAGAAATAAATGAATCTTTAAATATAATGGAAGAGTATTTAATATTTGGAAGATATTCTGTTAATTTAGATTATATGGATTTTAATTTATTATTAGAAGACGTAAAAAATACTATTAAGACTTCACTCAATAATAAAGAAATTGATCTGATTTTTAATTATAATGATGAAGAACTAATTATATTAGGAGACTATAATAAACTTAAACAAGTTTTAATTAATTTAATAAAAAATAGTATTGAAGCAAAGAAAGAAAATAAGAAATTGAAAGTAAATATAAATATACATAAGAAAAAAGATGATATTAAATTAGAAATAATAGATAATGGTATAGGGATAAATGATATAAATAAAATTGGTAAAGGATTTTATACAACGAAAATTAGTGGAACAGGGTTAGGAGTAAATTTTTCTAAATCAATTATATCTATGCATAATGGAACCATTAAATATTTTTCTAGTTATAATGAAGGAACAAAAGTTATTATAAATTTACCATTAGTAGAAATGTAGTAAACTTTAAAAACAATCAATTTTTTCTTTTAGAGTTTAAATATAAATGATATAATAAAGTTAAATTAGTAATAGAATTTATTCGTTATTAATCGTAAAAATACATAAGGAGGTATTTATGATTATTTCACAAGAAGTAGAAAAAATGTGTAAAGTTTCAAAGGGTGCAAATCATGGACCAGCACCAATACCTGAAGAAGGAAAATGGGTTAAAGCTAAAGAAATAAAAGATATTTCAGGGTTTACGCATGGTGTAGGATGGTGTGCTCCTCAACAAGGTGCTTGCAAATTGACATTAAATATTAAAAATGGGATTATTGAGGAAGCATTGGTTGAAACACTTGGATGCTCAGGTATGACTCACTCAGCAGCAATGGCAAGTGAGATATTGGTTGGTAAAACAATATTAGAAGCACTTAATACTGATTTGGTATGTGATGCTATTAATACAGCAATGCGTGAATTGTTCTTGCAAATTGTATATGGAAGAAGCCAATCAGCATTTTCAGAAGAAGGTCTTCCAATCGGTGCAGGTCTTGAAGATTTAGGAAAAGGACATAGAAGTCAAGTTGGTACATGTTATAGTACTAAAGTAAAAGGTCCAAGATATTTGGAACTATCAGAAGGATATATTACTGATATTGGATTAGATAAAAACAATGAAATAATTGGTTATAAATTCGTTAATTTAGGTAAAATGATGGAGAATATTAAAAAAGGCATTGAACCAATGGAAGCAATAGAAAAAGCTAGTGGTAAATATGGAAGATTCGATGAAGCTGTAAAAGTTATCGATCCAAGAGAGGAGTAATAAAATGGCACTTTTTGAAAGTTATGAAAGAAGAATAAAGCAAATAGAAGAAGCATTAAATAAGTATGGAATAAAGTCATTAGACGAAGCAAAAAAAGTATGTGATGATAAAGAAATAGATGTTGCTAAAATTGTAAGAGGAATCCAACCAATATGTTTTGATAATGCGTGTTGGGCTTATACTGTTGGTGCAGCAATTGCTATAAAATCTGGAGTAAAGACAGCGGCAGAAGCAGCTAAAAAAATAGGAGAAGGACTTCAATCTTTCTGTATTCCTGGTAGTGTTGCAGATGACAGAAAAGTAGGTATTGGTCATGGTAACTTAGGAGCAATGTTGTTATCAGAAGAAACAGAATGCTTCGCATTCTTAGCAGGACATGAATCTTTTGCAGCAGCAGAAGGAGCTATCGGAATTGCTAATTCAGCAAATAAAGTTAGAAAAAAACCACTTAGAGTAATATTAAATGGTCTTGGTAAAGATGCTGCTCAAATTATATCTAGAATTAAT
Organism: uncultured bacterium; assembly: GCA_949291455.1. Classification (GTDB taxonomy): domain Bacteria; phylum Bacillota_I; class Bacilli_A; order RF39; family UBA660; genus RUG13868. The sequence continues at coordinate 2,960 of CASEVQ010000063.1, read as the reverse complement.
GGCTTTACTTATGTTCAAACAGAATTTGATTATTATACTGGAAAATTAAAAATAGTTAAAGAAACTTCATATTCAGATGGACCAAGAAGTAAAGTTAAATGTTATGGTGCTGATGATGTACGTGAAGGCGTAGCAATAATGCATCATGAAAAAGTAGATGTATCTATTACTGGAAACTCTACAAATCCAACAAGATTTCAACATCCAGTTGCTGGAACTTATAAAAAAGAATGTATTGAACTTGGTAAAAAGTACTTTTCTGTTGCATCAGGTGGTGGAACAGGAAGAACTCTTCATCCAGATAACATGGCTGCAGGACCAGCTTCTTATGGTATGACTGATACAATGGGAAGAATGCATAGTGATGCCCAGTTTGCGGGAAGTTCATCAGTACCAGCACATGTTGAAATGATGGGATTAATAGGTATGGGAAACAATCCTATGGTTGGTGCAACAGTAGCAGTAGCAGTTGCTATTGAAGAAGTTATGAAATAAAAAGTATTAAATATTATCACTTAATATTTATTAATTTTAAAGTCTATATTGTTTTATAGGCTTTTTTCATTTTATCTGCATTAACTATATTAATAATTATTCCTAAAAGAATCATATACGATAATAAACTAGAACCACCATAACTTATAAATGGAAGAGTAATACCGGTTATTGGTAATAAACCTATAGTCATTCCAATATTTTGAATTTGTTGATAAAAAATAACAGAAAGTATTCCAATAATTGTATATTTATCTTGAATAGAATATATATTTTTAGTTATATTTATTAAATAAATATCAAAAATTAAAAAAAATGTAATTAAAAATATACAGCCTAATAATCCAAAATTTGAAGCAAAAACGGTAAAAATAAAATCAGTACCTGCTTCTGGAAAATACATAGGAGTTTTATTAAAACCGTGCCCTAAAAAACCACTAGATCCAATAGAAATTAATGAATTATTTAATTGCATTCCATTTCCATTATTCCAGTTTACAATTCTGTCCATCCGATAAAAAAAATTACTTCCAAAAATTTTTATAAAAATATTTTCATTGTAAAAATATAGATATAAAAAAGTTCCAACTAATAAAGAAAGAAAAATAATAAAGTATATAAACCATTTTCTATTTATACCGCTAACAAAAAGCATAGCAAAAGAAATAATACAATAAACACTTCCAGTATCTGGTTGTAAAAAAGTTAAAATACTTGGTATCATAAGAGAAAAAATAATAATTGTTATAAGTAAAAATTCCTTTCTAAAAGAAATCTCTTTTTCTTTTTTATAAAAACTATATATTATATAAGAATTAAATAATATTAAAGTAATTTTCATAAACTCACTTGGTTGAATACTAATAATTCCATAAATAGTATACCATGATTTACTACCATTAATTGACTTTGTAAACAAAAGAAGTCCAGCTAACAAAAGAACATTAATTATATAAAAAATTAACGAATATTTATATAAATTTTTTAATTTTATTTTACTTATTAGCATAATTAAAATTATTCCTATTAAATACCAAAACAATTGCTTATAATAAAGTTTACCTAGAGTTGGAGATAAATACATAGAAGAAGAATAAATACTTAAAAAACTTAATATAATAAATAAGAAAAGAAATATTGCATATATTTTGTTTTCTTTCAAAATTTTCATATTATCACCAATATTATTATGATAAAAAAAGTAAATATTATTTATTAAATACATAAAATGGAATAGAAAGAGTGATAATATGAATAAAAAATTACCTGATATAAATAAAATTAATAATAAAATAATTACTAATAATAAAAAAATGTATTATTCTTCTTATGATGAAAGACAAGAAAATAAGAACAATGATGTAGTAGAAGATATTTTAAAAGAGAAAAATTTTTTTAAATATTTTAATCGCAGTGTTGAAATAACATTACTCGATGGTAGTGTAGTAAAAACAAAGATTTTAAGTAAAATTAACAATAAGATTTTATTAGAAGATGGTTCGTATTTAGAGGTTGATAAAATAAAAAATATAAAATAAAAGGTAGATTAATTTCTACCTTTTAAAGATTAGATATTGATGTATCTGCTAGACATTTAATTGTACTTATACAATTTAAATTTATTATAAAAAAGTTATTAGTAGCCGTATATACAGAATCATTTCTTATTAAAATTCTAAAAGTAGCACAATTTTCATTTATGTTTTCTATTCTAAAAAAGCTACTAGTTCCCGTTTGATTGTTGTAGTTATATGGCATCTCCCATAGTTTATTTGTACAACAAGAATATAAATTTATTGGTCTAGTATTTGCAAGTGTTGTTAAATTTCCAAGAAAAGGTTTATTGCAACCAGTATCTTGATTGTTTTCAATTCGTTGAAGCAAAATAATTTTTTCTAAAACATTCGCTAGACAATTATTATCATGGCAATTGTTTTTATCTCCACACATAATAAAACAAGCTTCCTCCTTTCTTATAAATCTAGACTTATATCACCTAAACATTTTATAGCGCAAAGACAATTAATATTGATAAGTGCTGTTTCATTAGTAGATGAGAATGTACCATCAGAATTTGTAATCAATAATCTTACTGTAACACAAGAATCATTTACATTTTCAATTCGAAAAACATTACTAGTATTTGCAATATTATTGACATAATAAGTTAATGCCAGTTGCGTATTATCACATGAAAAGAAAGTTACTGGTCTTGTGTTATAGACAAAAATGTTATTGCTCCCACCTAAAAATGGTTTTGAACAGGAATTATCATAGTTTTCTTCTTGTAGTGAACACTTTTGTAAATTATCTATAAATTTTAAAACATCAATAAGGCAATTTTTACTTTCACTCAAATAAATCACTCCTTTATATTATTCCTAATATAAATTATTCAAGATAAATATATTAGTGATGATTAAAACCTATTTTTAAAAATAAAATTAATTAAATTTATATAAATT
>CASEVQ010000062.1 GCA_949291455.1 uncultured bacterium | reverse complement strand
ACATATGAATTTTCCTTTCTTTTTTAGCGAAGAGTTATTATAGATTATTCATATGTCTTTTTCAATACATGTTTGTTGCACTTCAAATTTAAATTAACAAAGTAAATAAAATTTGACAATTTTCTTATATTATGATATAATACTTACACATCTTGATAATAGGGGATTGGATGTTTATTGTGTGGGGGGTTGAATGTTTATGAAACAAAATTATATTTTTGAATATCAAAATGAGAATGATTTTAGAAAAAAAGAGAGAACTGTAAGAAAGTATAATATGTTTGCTTACAAAAAGTTAACGTTTGAATATTATCCTGAGATTAGAAATGGTAATTTCTTAGGTGAAATAGTTTCTGTATCTAAAAAAGATAGAACTAAAAATTATGAATTAAAATTACCAACTGCTAAGTTGTTTGCAAAAGTTCATGGTGAGATAAGACTACATTATACTGTATATGAAGATAAAAAAATTGTATTACTTACTAACATAACACCAGAAGGAATTTTAGAAGAAGGTCACCGTGCTGAGTTATCAACTTATAAAGGTGTTATGATTTCTAAAACTCATCCTGAGAAGGATATGTTTAAGGTAAATTTATTAAATATGCTACAAAAGTAATTGTATATTTTACTTATAAAAATTAGATGATTTAGTCATCTTTTTTTTGTTTAAATGCAATAATAATTATATTAAAATTTATGGTAATTATATTTCTTGAAATTTTTTTTGAAAGATATTATAATGCTATTATAAGGTATGGTGAATATTTATGTTAAATAAAAAAGGTTTTACGTTAATTGAACTTTTAGCTGTTATAGTTATTTTGGGGGTAATTATGACAATAGCTGTTCCAAATATTATTTCTACTTTAGATAAAAATAAAAAAGAGACTTTTTTGGAAGATGCAAAGCAAATGATTAGTTCCGCTGAGTATAAAATAAGAAGTGATACTTCTATCAATTATCCAGATCAATATAGTGTTGTTGTTATAAAGCTTGAAAATCTTGATAATATTGAATTAAATTTATCTCCTTATGATACATATTATTCTACGGAAAAGTCATTTGTAGCTATAACCAAGGAACAAATTAATGGAACTTCTGAATATGAATATGTATATTATGCGCATTTAGTATCATGTACAGATGAGAAATGTGAAAATTTAGAGATTGATTCAGCTGCGTATAACAGAGGAATTAATTTAAGCAGATTAACTGATTTAGATACTTCTGACCGCTTTGACTTAGTTGTTAAAGGTTCAGATGTTGAAAGGGATTTAATTTTAGATACTGAGAGTATAAAATCAAAACTTGACAGGGATATTGTAAATATATATTAAGAAAAAAAATAATGTAATTAATTTGTTGACAAAAAAAAATAATTATAATAGAATTGATTTATAAAATAAGAGAGGAAGGAATTTAAAAAATGAAAAAAATAAACAAAAAAGGTTTTACGTTAATTGAATTACTTGCAGTTATCATTATATTAGGTGTATTAATGATTATTGCTATTCCAAGTGTAACTGAGTATATCTCAAGTTCAAGAAAGAGTGCTTTTGCAGATAGTGCTGTAGCTTATATTGATGGTACTAGAACAATGGTTAACCAAGCACAAAAGGTACAATTTTTTGATGTTAACACTTTATATTTAGTACCTGTTGGTCATGAAGAAGAATCTTCTTGTGTTTCACTTGAAAAAGGTGGTGCATCTCCATATTCTGATACTTGGGAATATGCATATGTAGGAGTTACTTACAATGGTACAAGTTATAATTATTACTTTATAGCTAAAGATTCATCAAATCAAGGTATTAACTTTGTAAGCCAAGAAGAATTAGCTGATAAAACAGGAGATCTTGTAGTTTCTGGTTCAAATGAGTTAAGAACTTATGATGTTTTAAAAACTCAATATGCACAAACAACTACTGATAAAATTTACTTAATGCAAGCACCAGATGAAGGTGAGGGAGAAGTTTGGACTGAACTAACTACACCTGATTCAGTTAAAGGTATTGCAGAAGTAATTACTGATGCTGAAGGTAAAACTATTTCTCAAATTGAAATTGTTGCAGTAGATAATTGTAAATAATAAGGAAATATAATAATATTAAAGTAAATTCAATTAAGGTATAAGGATGATTAATTCATCCTTTTTATTTTATTGCATTTTTAAAATATTTATAATAAAATTTTTATAGGTGGTTTTATGTTAATAATAGGTAGTCATGTTAGTTTTAATTCAAAAGAACAGCTACTAGGTAGTGTAAAAGAAGCTCTTAGTTATGGTAGTAATACTTTTATGTTTTATACTGGAGCTCCGCAAAATACTTCTCGAACTAAAATTTCTTTAGAAAAAACTAATGAAGCAAAAAAGCTGATGAATGAAAATAAAATTGAGTTGAATAATATAATTGCTCATTCACCATATATAATTAATCTTGCTAATGATAAAGAAGAAGATAAATATAACTTTTCAATTAATTTTTTGATTGAAGAGATTAAGCGCTGTTCTGTAATTGGAATTAAGTTTTTAGTTCTTCATCCAGGTAGTCATGTTGGATTAGGTGTTGATAAAGGCATTAATAATATTATTAAGGCTTTGAATGAAGTGAATAAGCAAAATGATAGTGTTGTAATATTGCTTGAAACGATGGCTGGTAAAGGAACTGAAATAGGTTCTAATTTTCTTGAATTAAAAAGAATAATTGATGGTGTAGAAGAAAAAAGTAAAATTGGTGTTTGTTTAGATACTTGTCATTTAAATGATAGTGGATATAATATTGAAAATTTTGATGCTATTTTGGATGAGTTTGATAGAATAATTGGATTACAATATGTTCATTGTATTCATATTAATGATAGTAAAAATATTATTGGTGCTAGAAAAGATAGACATGAAAATTTTGGTTATGGAACTATAGGGTTTGATACTTTAATAGGCATTGTTTATAATAAGAGACTTGAAAATATTCCTAAAATACTTGAAACACCTTGGATAGGAGAGAAGGCTCCTTATAAAGAAGAAATAGAAATGATAAGAAGTAAAATATTTAATGAAAATTTAAAAGAAATAGTGTAGTTCTATTTCTTTTTATATTTATTTAATAATTCAACTATTTTAGTATATGTATTTGGTTTGAGTTTTTCTTTTAATTCATTGAGCAAAGAACTTGCATCTTCTTTATAAAAAATTTGCCAATAATTTTTTATATACATGTATATAATTTTTAATTCTTCATTTTCTAGTAATATACCTTCTTTTAAGGCAAAATTGCTTATGTCATCTTCTGTTAGATTGCTTACAAATTCTTTAATAATAAATTCCACAATATCACCTATTAAAATATATTAAATAACTTTTTAAATATTACACAAAATATTAGTGTGATATTATGAAAAAAAATAAAAAAAAATTAAAAAATGATATTAATAAGAGATTAAATATTTTAAAAGTTATTATTTATTTATCTTTTATAGTAATATTATTGCAAATATTTAATATTTCAATACTAAATAATACATATTATAATAAATTA
>CASEVQ010000061.1 GCA_949291455.1 uncultured bacterium | reverse complement strand
ATTAAAAATCAAAAAAATAGCCAATGCTTAACGCATTGACTTTATAAATAATTATCACTTTTTTGTATCTACACACACTATTTGACAATTATCCCTTTTTTTTATTTTTAGATAATATAACACATATTGATATAAAACTTACTGCTGGTGCCGTAATTATATGTCCTGTAAATAATGATAACAATAATATTAAGATCATACAAATAAGTTTTATAAATATAATATCATCTTTCAAATTTATGTTTTTTATAAATCTTATTAATACGTATATGTATATAAAAAAATATAATATATATCCTATTATTCCATGATTATAATAAATATCAAAATAATCCATCTCAATTAATTTCATTTTTGTTTCTTCGTTGTAATAACCTATTCCAAATAATTTTTGATATCCATTTTTTTGTTCATACAAAATTTTTTTATTATCAAGAAATGTTAATCTTTCGCTAAATATAAAATGATCTATCAATTTTTTATTTTTAAAAACATCTGTTATATTTTCTATTCCTAAAAATTCTAGATGAACCTTTATATTTTTATAAAAAGCTGTTTTGGGTAAAAAAATTATAATTGTCGTAACTAACACTAAAACAATTGCTGTGCAATAATAAATATTTTTATATTTTTTTTGTTTAATATTTCTTATTATAAATATAGTAAAAATAATAATAAAAGTTATAATTAATGCAATTATAGGTGTTTTAGTTCCAATATTTAATATAACCATTACATAACATATTATAGTAATTAAGAAACAAATTTTTTTTTGCTGTTTGACAAGTAAAAAAGTAAAGGGAAATAAAATAGATAGAATAGCACTTATCTCATTTGCTGAATAAAATATTCCTACTGTTCCGGTTTTTGTTATTTCGTAGCTTTCAAAACCAATATTTAAAATTATCGGAATAAAAAGGAAAAATAAATAAATAAATAATGTATATAGTAAATATCTAGGATTAATATTAATTTTGTCCTTAATAGAGTACAATGAAATTAAAATTAATGGAAAATAAAAAGTTTTTACTAATTCTTTTATTTCTAAAATATTATTATTGGGATATTTATAAATAATATTTCCTATAATAAACAATATTGAATAAAAAATCATTGCAAAATAGTAATATGTTACATACTTTTTTTTATATACTATTGTAACTATTAAAAATATAAAAATTAAAAAAATACCACGGATGAATATGCCAATAGTAAAATTTAGATTACATACATTAATAAAAAAAGCATTTATTACATCCAAAAAAGGCTGTATTATTATGAAATATTTTAAGATTGCATTAAAATTTTTATCGATTTTTTTATTCAAGTTACTATTCTTTATTGTTGCTGTTTCCATAAATTATTATCAATCTTAAAATTTGCAAAACAGTATTTAAAACACTTGCAACATAAGTTAATGCCGCAGCATTTAGCATTATTTTACTTTTATTTAGCTCTTTTTTTGTAAGTATTTTGTGTTTTTTTAACTCACTTAATGCTCTATTTGAAGCATCAAATTCCACTGGTAAGGTTATTAGTTGAAATAATAATATAATAATTTCAAGTGCTATTCCCAACCATATAAATTGTATTGAATTTAATAGTACCCCAATTAATATTGCAAAGTATCCAGTATAGGAAGCAAAATTAACTAATGGAAAAATTAAACTTCTAAATCGCATAAATTGATATCCAGTTTTATCCTGAATTGCATGACCAACTTCATGAGCAGCAACAGAAACACTTGCTATGCTTTTACCATGAAAAACTTCTTTTGATAATCTTATTACTTTTCTTGTTGAATCGTAATGATCCGATAAAAATCCATTTGTTTCTGTGATATAAACGTTATTTAATCCGTGACTATCAAGAATTTGTCTTGCCACTTCAAATCCAGTTATATTTTTTTCTGATTTAATGTTGTTATTTTTATTATATGTTGATGATACATATATTTGTGCTGAAAAGGTAATAGTAATTGCTAATAATAATAATAATATATCCATATTTCTCCTTACATTATTTCATATGTTGTCTTATCTTTTCCATCAATTATTCTAATTCCACGTTCAAACAATTCATTTCGTATTTCGTCAGCCCGTTTATAATCTTTTTCTTTTTTTGCATTATTTCTTTCTTCAATCTTATTAATTATCATAAGCTCTGTTTCTTCATCAATACTCTTTTTTTCTTCTATCAAATTCAATGATAATACTTTATCAAAGTCTGAAATCAAATATAATTTAGTAAAATCAGTTAAATCATTATCTTTTAATACATCATATAAAATTGTAATCATTAATGATGTGTTTAAATCATTTTCAATTGCTGATTTAAATTTTTCCTTATAATAATCTATTTTTTTATCATGAAGATTAGGAGTTTTATCAAGTTTTTTTATTTTATTTTTTATTTTAATATAAGCTTTTTGCGCACTATCTAAAGATTCATATGAAAATACTAATTGATTTCTATAATGGCTATTTAAGCAAAAGAATCTATACGATAATGGATTATATCCTTTTTCTTCTAACAAAGAAAGCGTTAAAAATTCCCCTCTTGATTTACTCATTTTTCCTTGTGAATCATTAAGATGTTCACCATGTACCCAATAATTACACCACTTATGTCCCAAAAAAGCTTCGCTTTGGGCAATTTCATTTGTATGATGTGGAAATATATTATCAACTCCACCACAATGAATATCTAAATATTCTCCTAAAAATTTATAAGAAATACCAGAACACTCTATATGCCATCCTGGATAGCCTACTCCCCATGGAGAATCCCATTTCATTTCTTGATTAGAAAACTTTGAGATTGTAAACCACAAGCCAAAATCGTAAGGATTCCTCTTATTTTTATCTTCTTCTACAGTTTCTCTCACACCAATAAACAAATCTTTTGGATTTTTACCAGATAATTTATAATAATCATTAGCTTTTGATACATCAAAATATATATTACCATTTGATTGGTATGCATATCCTTCATCTAATAATTTCTGTATCATCATTATATAAGTATCTATATGTTTAGTGGCTCTTTCTACAACATTAGGTTTTCTTACATTCAGTTTATCACAATCCAAAAAAAATGCTTTCTCATAAAAATCTGCTATTTCATAAACACTTTTATGTTCTTTATTAGCACTTTTTTGCATCTTGTCCTCACCATCATCAGAATCTCCCGTTAAATGTCCTACATCTGTAACATTCATTACTCTCAAAACATTATAACCAATGTATTCTAGCCCTTTTTCAAGGATATCTTCAAAAATATAGGTTCTTAAGTTCCCTATATGTGCATAATGATAAACTGTTGGTCCACATGTATACATTCTAACTATATTCGACTCGTTTGGAGTAAAAATTTCTATTTGTTTTGTTAATGTATTGTATAATTTCATATTTCACCTCTTTACATAGTATTATATTAATTATTAATACATAATGGAATTATAACATATTTTTATACAATTAAAAAGCATGAACATATTTTATTTCATTGTAAATATAAAATTATTATATTTAACGTGACTGTATTATATATGTAT
>CASEVQ010000060.1 GCA_949291455.1 uncultured bacterium | reverse complement strand
CATTTTCTTTACATACCTCATAAATTAATTTTTCATTATCCCTAGTAATTGCTAAGATCAACTTTATCAACTCCTTTCCATAAAAAAAGAACTACTATTGTAAGCAGTTCTTAACTTTATTATCTGTTATATTTTTAACTAAGTATAAAACTTGTTGCAAAAATGTTTCTGATAAATCATCTTCCTTAAATTCACTCATTAAATTATCATACTCATTTAGTATAGGGGTATTTTCTATAAACATTATATATTCATCGTTTGGTAATGTATTTAGTAATATGTTTAAGTAACTTTCAATAATTTGTATAGTATCGTCTTTGTTCTTCATTTTTCCTCCTTTTTTCCTTTGTGTAGCCACATTAACATTATATACTTCAAGACCTTATATTTCAACAAAAATCGTTCGTCAAAAATCGACAATCCATATATTTTATATAAATTTATTATTAAATAATTGAGAAAACAATTAATAAAATTCCAACTATTACAAAAATTCCACCCCATATTCTAAGAATAATTTTCATTTTAGGATTTTTTAATAATTTATCTGGAATTCTAGGGCTTTTAAGTTTCATAAAAAATTGTGGAACTAATAACATAAAAATTGCAACTATTGTAATTAAAATTCCTGTAATTAACATACAATACCTCCTACTTACAACTTACTATTTTTCTTCTATTTTATATTTGCCAATACCAAACTTTAAAATCGTAATATCTAATGGTATTTTCAATCTCTTTACTATTTCTTCATTATATTCTTGATGATTTTTTAATGATTTTCCATAATGATTCAAATAGCATTCCAGAACCTCATATAAAGTATGTCCTCTCAATAATTCACGATGTTTTTTGAATTTTTGTTTCATCTCTAAATATTGCTTTTCAAGAATTTCTTTTTTTTCTCTATCACTTATTTGAATTATTTGAGTTTTCATTTTATTTATGCCATTTTGCATACCAGCTTTATTAAATATTAATTTATCATTCTTAAATTCAAAATTAAAATTAATGCCTTCAATATTTTCACAATCTTTTGAATAATTTGGATTTTCAGTTTCTAAAATGCTTTTATATGCAAAATATTCAGAAAAGTCATCTAAATTTTCTTCTAAAATATTGTTAAAATCATCTAATTTATCTTCAATCTTTAATACTTTAAAGATCTCTTTTAAATTATCTTCTAAGATAAAATAGCACTCATGTGAATGGCAATTTAAAATTGTAAAATTGTTTATGTCTTCATTTGTTGCCATTTGTTCTTTTGCAATCCTGCTATAAGCAGGAGCTTTCCAGTTAATTCCAAAAAAATCTTTATCTACAATAAAAATTACTGAATTATTAAATATTTTTCTTCTAGAATATTCCTTTATTTTGAAGTATGCATCAATGACAGCTTTTTTCCCAACAATATTTGCATTTTGACTTGCATAGACATAGCATGCATTTTTTAAAATTTCTATATTAGTATTCTTATAAAAATCTTCATCACTAAATCCTTCAACAATTATAATAGTATCACAATGTTCACTATTAATAGCGAACTTTTGAGCAATTGATTGTGGATATGGTTGTCCTTTTCTCTGAATCATTTTATTATTTACTTCACTCATTAAAATCTCCCTCCCTACTTACTATTGAATTAGGTAAAGGAATAATATATTTATCTAAAATAGAATTTGATATAACCGCAGAAGAATGTGTTGCAACAATAATTTGTTTAATATTAGTTTTTTCTAATAAATCAGGTAATAAATTCTCTTGCCAAATGATAGAAAGTGAAATTTCAGGTTCATCAATCATAATTGGTACATCTTCATTAAATAAGCAATGCATAAATATAACTATTAATTTCTTTTCACCTGATGAAAGACTATTTAATGGAATGTTTCTATTGTCATCTTTGCTTTTAATTAATAATCCCATAGGTGTAACTTCAACATTTTTATTCATCATATATTTATCTAATAATTCTTGCAAAATCATTATTTTAGGGTTAAAATTTTCTTTAAATAAATTCCACTCTTTTGTACAAAAATCTATAAACATTTTTTCTTTCACATTCTCTTGTTTCCACCAATCCATATCAAATGGACTATTCCTTAGGATAATTGGTCTTATATATTTTATAAATATATCCTTTATCTTTGTTTTATCTTCAAGCATACTTTTTTCAGAGGTCATAAACCATTCTATATCATTATATTTTTTATAATATTCTAATGCTTTTCTATTGATACTTAAAATAAAATCTTCATTATAAAAATAATGATTTATGATACTATTTATTTCAATTGAATTAGGATTACTTAGTTCTGAAATATCTTTTGATTTAACTTCATATTCGCCATAACTTGACTCTATTTTAGTTTCTCCATCAATATAATCATAATATATATCAATTTCGTCCTCAAACTCTTTTAGTACCATATCATAAACCTTTTTATCTAATTTAATAGCAAAAGATTTTCGGTCATAAAAGAACGGAGGTAAAGCTGATTTCCATTCTAACAATTTATTTGTTATCAATGAGGATGTTAAAAATCTATTTTCAAAATTATATACTTTTGTCATATCCAATATATTAACCGGTTTATTTATATCATCTTTAATAATTTTAATCATCCTAGTTACTTTTTCTTCTTTATAAAATTTACTTTTTTTATTCGAAGTTTGAAGCTTGTCAATATATTCTTTTATAATCTCAACAATATTTTTTGTTGCTTTTTTTATATCACTATATGACCAACTATAACTATTAGTATTATCAAAACTGTAACATTTATATTTCTCATCATAATTGAGTTCATCAATATAATTCTCATAATCAAAATTACTTATTTCCTCTTTTATAATTTCTCTAATTATCTCTTTAAATTTATTTTTTTCTTTTAAATCAATTAGAATATCATTAGTTACAGTATTAAACTCTCCATCTTTAACATAATCATAAGCTATATCAGAATCAAACTCATCCCAAAGTTCAATTTTTTCTTCATCCGTCATTGAGTCATCATTAAAGCAATTAATTTTTTCTTCAGGAGAGACGCCTTCCTTATACATATCCCATGTACTTTCCAAATCATCCATATATATATCTGATTTTTTTATATATTCTTCAATTTCTTCATCAGTAGGTAGTAAATCTACATATTTTATTGTTTCTTTAAGTATTTTTCCATTTTTTGCTGAAACTTCAATATCAATACTTTCAAAATCGTATTTTATTAATTCAGCAAAATTAAAATTCATTAAATTTAGCAAAATTCTCATTATTGTAGTTTTACCGAACTCCATTTTCTCCTATAAAAATAATTCCACGACTTGATAAGTCTATTTCGTTATCATACTTTCCAAATAACTTATTAATTTTTATAATTTTTCTTGTTTTCATATAGTTATCCCCCATAATATATCATAATTTTATAAAATTACATATAAAGATAAAATTTTTCTACAAATTACTCGCTTATGATTATATCACACAAGATTAAATATATCTACATTTCTATATTATTTTCTTGAGCACAATTTAACTCAATATATTGTTCAGCTTTTTCCATCGTATTTTCAAATCTATTAAATAAATCTATCATTTTAACTTGCTTATCATTGTAGGGGTATTCTTCTTTTGTACCAATTAAATTATTATTTTCTCTTTGTATATTTCTTAAATCTATT
>CASEVQ010000059.1 GCA_949291455.1 uncultured bacterium | reverse complement strand
TGCTCTTGACTGAATAACTTTATTCTGGTATTCATAGAGCAGGATATGTAAAAATATAATCATAGAAAACTGAATTTACAGACTTTTTTTCACAGGCTCGGAAAACAAATTTATTTAGTGGCTTAGTCCAACTTTTTTGGGTAAGTTCAAATCTTTTTATCTCTTTTCATAAGCTGATTATAGATAATTAGATAACATTAATACAGATACACTGTATTATTAATTTTTATTATAGACGAGCGTATTATGCGAGGACTGCCAAATTCCCGACTGAATAAGGAGGAATCAGAATTTGCACAGGCTAGTAAAAAGAAACCCTGCCATCTGGCAGGGTATACAATAAATTATGAATTATTATTTTTTTCCTTCATATAATGAAGTAGCTCATCAAGAATATCTTTATCATCAATTTCATTAATAATTGTTTTTAGATATTCAGTTTTATCAGACTTTTTATCCTGTAATATTGTAATTAATGCATCTTGTTCAATATCATTTAAATTATGTATTGTCTCGTTTATATATTTTTTATTTTTTTTCATTTGATACTTTTTTGAATACTGCATTATATATACGAAACTATAATTATATATAACATATACAATATCCATCATAAGCATAAAGGAAAAAACTATTGCTGATAATATAATAAATAAAATAATACTATTCATAATTAATAAAATATCTATATTGTCCAAAAAAGTTATGGTAAATTTCGATTTAACTATAATATTGACAATATAAGTTAGGATAAAAGATACAATAAAAAAAAGTATATATATAGACATTCTACGTGATAAATATATATAGAAAGTATCAGATACTTCTCCTTCGAACTTATTTCTTCTTTTTAAGATAGCATCTTCTAATATTTCTGGATTTCCAAATCCAAGTATTAAAGCATAAGCTGTTATACAAAACCCTATAAGAGAAGGAAATGCAGCAAGAGCGTTAGTCGTTACTACATCTAAAACAATCAATACATCTACCCTAGAATATATACATAGTAACACTAGTATAAAAGAAAATAGTATTGTAAGCCAAAACCTTTCCATTTTAATAAAAGAATTTATATCTAAGTCTTGTAGTATTCCTTTTATTCCAAATTTATTATTATTCATTCTGATTTCCACGATATCTATTTAGTAAAGTATCACGAATTTCTTCTGTTCTCAACTTTATATTAAAACCTTTATCAGATATTTTTATAAGCTCTGGTATATCTGTTGTACTATATTTACGTCTTTGACCACCTTCAACAGCAGTAATTTTAACACTCCCATTTTCTATTGCTAATTTAGAGATAGCTTTCATTTTATCAGTTATATTCAAATATGAATCTTTTTTATTTTCAGATGAATATAATAATTCTACTTGTTTAGCTCCAGACTCTTTGGTATCATCATCAAAAAGTCGTGCAAACTCGTATGATGGATTATCATTATTAGTACCACTAAAACGTATCCTCAATTGTTTTATATCTTTCTTTAACAAATATCTCAGATTATCATTTGATTGTTCAATAACACAATCATATTCTAAATTATCTATCTTCTCTTGTTCTATATATTTTAAAATAATTTTCTCTAAAATTTTTTTTGTAGTATTTATATTTATATTATTTCTTACTACCATTCTATGACATTCTGGAATAAAAACAAACTCTATTTTTTTATTATTAGCAAGTTTATCTTCAAAGTCAATTAAGTCATCTTTAGAAAGTTCATCTTTTATAGTTATATCATAAAGTTTTCTTATATTACTTCCATAAACAATTTTACCACCTACTACTGTATCTTTATGATAAAAAGTTATATTCTCAATTAATGCACTATATGTTTTAGTCACATCAATCTTATCTTTATATTTAGAAATAGTTTTAAAGAAACTTAAGTAATCATATTGTTTCTTTTTATTACCTTTATAAAATATTTTAAGATTAATAATGTAGTATTCAGAATAACTATTTTCTTTCTTTTTTTCAATCATTTTTTCTCACTCCTTTTTCTTTTTATAATTCTATCAGCACATGCTGCTTATGATTATTTTTCCCTTGCTATTCATATTTCTTTATTATATAACTTTTAAAATGATAACTTTTTATTCATCATTTTAAATTTCTCTTAAACATACAGGGCGAAAGCCCTGTAAAAAATAATCAACTCTTATTTCTTCTATACTGTGCTTGAGATTGTATTAATAGTCCAAACTTCTATTTCGTAAAATCCTTTTAAATGGTTTATTCATATGCCAATTACCTTTTTTAAATCTATCCCAATCAAGTTTTGTATGTAGTTCATAATTGCATATTTCATTGTATGTAATAAAAGTTATTCTAATATGAGTATATTCTTCATCTCTTACTATATCTGCTTCTAAATAAGGGTATTCATAAATAATTTTATTACAAATGTGGGTAACAATACTCGTTGCATGAAAGCATATATTTTTCATATCAGATACAGCATAAACTACATTATCAAATCTATATTTTAATAACCTACTTGCAGGATTTTTTTTATCAAAATTAACAAAATCCGACATTCGTGGCAAAAGTCTTATTAATAAATCTTTAACTTCCCATATATCATTATCTGCAGAAATTATTAATATACCATAATTTGAAGTTGAATTTTCATTACCATTAATATAAATATTAATAGCTTCACTATCATTATCCAATAAATCTGCATTATCTATATAATAATATGTTCTATTTATTATTTTATTTTTGAACATAAGTACAAAATTAAATTCAAATACTAAGTCTTTATATTCTTCACTTTCTGCATATTCTTTTGTTATATCAACCAAACTAAAATCATCTGCCAATACATCTAGGGTAAAAGTAAAATGACTTAAAATATTATCACTTTCTATATATTCACTATTCACACATATATATAATATATTATTATAATTAAATTTATCATTTTCGGGGTTATTTATTGTAAAATAAAAATCTTGACATTTTATTTTTGCTAATCTTGCATATAATTCTTCATAAAAATCTTTATAGATTTCATTTTCGTTAAATGCTATAACTCCATATTTCATATCCATAATTTTTACCCTGCTTCACCTATTTTATTATTCTTTTTATCAACCATTGTTTGTGTTGTTTTAATAATTTCAGCAAGTTCTTCATCAGAAAAATCATCAAGCATTTTTAATAAAAAATCATATCTACTAGATGATTTTAAAAACATATTACCCTTATCATAAAATAACCAATCCAAACTTATATTAAATGTATTTTTAATATGCTCTATTGTTGTATTATCAGGAATAGACCTGCCACGCTCCCAGTTTTGTATTGTATTATATCTTTTCCCTAATTTATTTCCAAATTCTGTCTGTGTTAAATTTAAATACTCTCTTAAATACTTAATATTCTTAATAAAAATTTTATTTTCCATAAAATAACACTCAATATTGAATATTTTTGCTTGACTTATACTCAATATTGAGTATACATTATATTTATCAAGTTAATTATTTATATATTTTTTAAATAATTAATAAGTTTATTTAACTAGTTTAATAAGTTTATTAATTTTTGTAAACAAAAAAATATTTAGGAGGACACAATGTATAAATTCTAAAAACGATTGCAACATTTTAAGCAGTCGTTTAAATTCTCATAAAAAATATCCTTAGCCGATTTATAATTAAATAATTTTCTAGGATAA
>CASEVQ010000058.1 GCA_949291455.1 uncultured bacterium | reverse complement strand
TTATTGATCTACAAAATAATGAGTTTCTAGATATCTCTTAACAAAAATCTAAATAGAAAATGTAGTTAAAAAATATCTTAACTACATTATACGAGGAGGTAATTACTATTAAAATAAACAAATTATTATTTAGCACTTTTTCTATGATAATTTCTATATTCTTTTTAGGAATTGGAAATGTATCAGCAGGAAGTAATGATTCAACTATAACATATGAAAGGATTAATGGGGCTTATTTTTATTTACAAGACAAAACTACTGGTAAAGTAGATACAAATCATGTTACAAAATTTTTTATGAATGGTGAGATTGCATATTGTATAGAACCAATGTACGATATTAATGGTAAAGTCTATAATTCAACAACAGATTGGAATGTTACGAGTATTTCTACAGATGTAAGAAGATATATTGAAAGAATAGGAGTATTTGGTTATGAGTATTCTGGACATCAAACGGATAAATATTGGCTTGCCACTCAACAATTAATATGGGAAAAGATTAATCCAAATGTTTCAGTAAAATTTACGACTGGACCAAATAATACTGGAAATGTAATTGATTTGACCAATGAAAAGAACGAAATTTTATCATTAATGGAAAAATACAACCAAACGCCAAGTTTTGCTCAAACTACAATTGAAGGTAATTTAGAGGATAAAATAATTTTAAATGATGAAAATGGTGTATTAGATACTTTTACTATGAATTATGATGGACAGCAAGATATTAGTAAAGATGGTAATCAACTAAAAATAAAACTAAATAAAATTACAACTGAAGATGAGACAATAATTTTTAGAAAAGCTAATGCTAATAAACAAGTATCTATTATTTATTACAAAGATGATTCTCAAAAATTAGCTTCACTTAAAATTAGTGATCCTACTACATTTATGATAAAAATTAAATGTAATGGAGCTACTATTGAAGTAGATAAGACAGGAGAGAAACTAGTATTGGATGATGCTAGTTTTTATTATGATAAAATTCAATTACCTAATGTAATCTTTGGACTTTATGCAAATGAAGATATTAAAGATGCAAACGGAAATCTTATTTATAAAAAATACCAATTAGTAAATACACTTACAACAGATGAAAATGGAATTGCTACTTTAGAAAATTTATATTATGGAAAATATATGTTATTAGAATATGAGTCTAGTATGGATAATCTTGTAAATGAAGCAAGATATTATTTTGAAATAACTAAAGAAGATTTAGTAGATGGAAAAATAGTTAAGAAAATAAACTTTAATAATATTTTACCAAAGGGACAATTAATATTTACTAAAACAGATGTTGCAACAGGACAACCTATTGATAAAGCAACATTTCAAATTTTTACCGAAGATGATAGATTGGTATTTACTGGTGTAACAGATGAAAATGGTCAAATTGTTATTGATAATTTATTTGTAGGTAAATTTTATATTATTGAAAAAAATCCAGCAAATGGTTATCAATATTCTAATGAAAAGATTTACTTTGAAATAAAAGATAATGGTCAAATTGTAAAAGCTAATATGACAAATGAACAAATTATAAAAGTTCCTGATACAGCTTTAAATGATGTAATAAATGTAATCAGTTTTACATTAATTGTAGGAGGTATTGCCTTTTTAATTTATGCTAAATCAAAAGGTAATCATTTCAAAAAATAATCGTTCAATAATCAAAAAATGTATACTTGTCATATCTTTACTATTAATTGTTTTAGGTATGGTGCTTTTCATCATGAATATTATTAATAATAATTGTATAAAGCAAATAGACAACGATAGCCTTAAAGCATTTTTTTCACGGAATAAAATTGAAAATAAAAACATTATTTCTTCAAAGAAAGAAAATAAAGACAATATAATAAGATATATGGCAGTATTAGAAATACCATCAATAAATTTAATGCAAGGTATTCCGTATCTCGGCAAAGATAATACAGTAGATAGAAATATACAAATTATTGAACCTATATCTTTGCCAGATATGGTTGATGGTAATTTTATATTAGCTTCACATAGTGGGTCTTCTCCTATTTCATACTTCAAAAATTTAAATAAATTAAAAAATAATGAACTAGTTTATGTTTATTATGATAATGTCAAATATACTTATATAGTCAATAATCAATATTTAGTGGATAAAGGTCGTGTAACAATAAAAAGGAATCATTCAAAAAGAACTTTAACACTTATAACTTGTGATAAAAAAGATAATAGCAAACAATTAGTAGTTATAGCTTATTTACAAAATCAAGAAAAATATTAGGAGGAATTAAGCGTTTTACAAACTTTAGAAATTACACCTGTAGAACAACATTGGTATACGGATATCTTTAGAAGTGTTTTATGGTCAATTGGAAAAGGTATTCTTGTGTTACTTGATGGTTTTTTTGATATTATTAATAAAATATGGAGATATGATTTTTTTAATAATCAATATGTTAATAAAATATTTAATGGTGCGATTATTGTTGCGTGTAGTTGGCTTATACTAAAGGTTATGATAGAACTAATTATGAATTATATTGTACGTAATGAAGGAAGAGATTCTCCATTATCTGTTTATCGAGGTATAGTTTTAGCTATTGTAATGATGTTTTTAATCCCATCACTATTTCAATTTGGACATAAGATATCCACAGCATTAACTGATTCTGTTATTACAGTTTCAGGTATGAGTACTTCTGCATCAGCTGAATCAAAAATATCTAATGCTATTGTTAAATCAATGGTATATACAAATGAAACAAAATCAAAAAATATTAATGAAGTAGTTAATAATTGGAAAACAATTGATATTAATGCTACCGAAGGTGGTTTTGCAGGATTAGGTGACTGTTATAAATATTCACTTAATTTTTTCGTGCTAATTATGTTGTCGATTGTTACTGTATTTCTATTATTTTTTGTGGCAATTCAACTGGCGAAGCGAGTCATGGAAATTGCTCTTTATAAAATAATAGGACCTTTTTGTGCTACTTCATTAACTACAAATCAACCCAGAGCTTTTGAAATGTGGTGTAAATCAAGTATGGGAGCCTTTCTTATCACTGTAGTTCAATTTGTATCCATTGGATTGTTGCTAACTATATTTGGTAGTGCCTTTACTGATAATGGTACCTTAACAGGAATATTTTTAGTTATTGGTGCCTTGTTATTTATTATTTCTACACCTACTTTAATATCTTCTTTACTTAATCAACAGTCAGGAATTGTCGGTGGCATGGGTGACATGCAGTCTTTGTTTGCTATGACACAGCTAACTAGTCAAGGATTAGGTATGGCTAGTGCTGGAATTTCAGGAGCGTTGTCGCTTGGAGCACGAGTTGTAGGTGGTAGTGCAAATATGATTGGAGGAGGTGCATCGTGGGTGTCTAACATGATTAATAAGAGCAAAAACCTAACCCAAGAACAAAAATCAAATGTCAAAGAAAGTATAAACCAACATAATCCATATAAAGCCAGTAGACAAGTTAACGATTACTTTAATAAGAATAATACTGGAGAATATACCAATAATTCAAATATGAATAATTTTGGTAGTTTTAATAATATGCATTTTAATACTATGAAAAATAAATATATAAATAATAATGATTTTACGGATAGGAAGTGATATTGTCTATTTAATTCCTAAAAATATTAAAGTAAAAATGTAGAGTTACAATTGATGTGAGACCAGTAGACTAGAAAAAAAGCAATAAGTCGTATAAAATATTAATTGAAAACAAAATCTATACGAAAGGACTTAT
>CASEVQ010000057.1 GCA_949291455.1 uncultured bacterium | reverse complement strand
ATTAATTCAAAATCAAATTTTTAGTAAAAAAATAGCAGGAAAGCCTTTTTATATAAGTCTTTCTCTGCTGTTCATAATTTTTTCATGTTTTTATCCTGAGTCATTTGTTTTTATAAATAAAAGGGGCTGTTACGAGATTAAATGATTAATTTCAAATGGTTCTTCAATTACTTCTCCTACAACCGATATTATCGCTATTGTACTTTTTCCCTTTGAAATATCAATCCCAACTACATACTTCATTTTCTTTTCCTTTCTATTCTTTAAATTATGATTGGTTCCAACTCCTCTACATATCTTCATTTTGGCTCTTTACTCGAGAACTATTTCAATCTCAACTTGCTTAAACGAATATATTATGTGAAGGTTGGATAACACTTTTTGTGACGAGAACTTTATCTCTAAAAGACCAACGTTATCCAATCACTTCAATCATAATAAAAAGAAGTGTAATATTCAATCACATTTCTGTAATTAATATTACACTTTTATAGTATCAAAAGACTTTAATTAAAGTCTTAATATAAAGTCTATATTATTTTATACCTACTTTACTATCAAATCTACTAACAATATAAGAATCTATCCTATCAAAAATTATTCTTTCAATCTTTCTAGCACCATAAATATTGTATTCTGAATCTTTTATAACACTTTCAATAATATCATCATTATATTTATAATTAATATTTACTTTCTTATTAACATTATCAAAAACATTAATTACTATTTTTTTAATATCGTCATAATTTAGTTTATTAAAATAAATTATCTTTTCAATTCTATTAATAAACTCTAAAGAAAAATTTTTTTGAATATTTTTATCTTTACCTAAAAAATTATTATTATCAAACCCAATATTACTAATATTGCACCCTGCATTAGAAGTCATAATAATAATATTATTATCAAATCTAAAAACATTACCAGATGAATCCTTTATCTTTCCTTCATCTAATATTTGTAAAAATAAATTTAAAACTTTTGGATGAGCTTTTTCTATTTCATCAAGAAGTAAAACAGAATGAGGTTTATCTTTAATATCTTCTAAAACACTAGATTTATCTTGATAACCAACATAACCCGGAGGAGATCCAATAATCTTACTAATAGAATGTTCTTCACCAAATTCACTCATATCTAATCGAATAAGGTTATCTTCTCCAAACAAAAAAATATTAAACTCTTTAACTAAAAAAGTTTTACCAACACCTGTTGGTCCTACAAAAAGAAATGAAAGAGGCTTTTTATTATATTTAAATCCTAACATTACTTTTTTCATATAATTGCATAAAACATTTATTGCAACATTCTGTCCAATAATCTTAGACTCTAAATATTTCTTTAAATCTTTAACTACTGAATCTGATGGAAGTAATTCATATACTGGAATATTACTTTTAGACTTAATTACTTCGGCTATCATTTCAGAGCTAACTTTTCTTTTCTTAGAATTTTTCATCATTTTAATATCTAATTTATTTATTTTACTTTCTAATTTTAATTCTTCTTCTCTTAAAGATAAAGCTTGATCAAAGTTGCTATTTATAATAGCATCATTTTTTAAATTTTTAATATTTTTTAATAATTTTTTAAAACTATTAGTTTTTTTGGAAATACTATCTTCAACAATAGATACTTTAGAACAAACTTCATCTAATATATCAATAGATTTATCTGGTTGTTTTCGATTATATAAATATTTATTTGATAATGAAATTATTAATCTTAAAATATCATCTTCAATTATTACATTATGAAAATCTTCATATATAGGCTTTATTTTTTTTAAAATATTATAAACTTTTTCATCATCTGGTTCATTAATAACAACAGTTTGAAATCTACGTGATAAAGCCTTATCATCTTCAATAAACTTTTTATATTCCATAGTTGTCGTTGCCCCAATAATATTAACCTTACCACGAGCTAAAGCAGGTTTTAAAATATTTGAAGCATCAATAGCACCTTCTGCACCACCAGCACCAACTAAAGTATGAATCTCATCTATAAAAATAATAACATCATTAACTTCTTCTACTTCTTTTAACATTTTTATAATTCTCTCTTCAAATTCACCACGATACTTTGTACCAGATACTAAACTTGCCATAGAAACAGAAATAATTCTTTTGTTTTGTAATTTTATAGGAACATTACCATTTACAATTCTTCTTGCTAATTCTTCGACAATTGCCGTTTTACCAACTCCTGCATCACCAATTAATAAAGGATTATTTTTAGTTCTACGGCAAAGTATTTCAATAACACGATTAACTTCATCATCACGACCAATTACAGGATCAATTTCATCATCAATTACCTTTTTATTCAAATTAATACCAAACTCATCAATAATTAATTTATTCTTTTGCTTTTTAAATCTTCTATTTTGATTTAAATCTTCAAAAAAAGTATCAACATCAATTCCTAATTTAATAAATAATCTATAAGCAACTCCTTCTCCTTCTTCAATAAGAGATAAAAACAAAATATCCAAAGTAACTTCCTTACTATTTTTTTCTTTACTAAGAATAATAGAATTTTCAATTATTTTCTTCAACAAAGGAGTATAAATAAACCATTCATTTTCTTTATTACCAACACCCATAATATTTATAACTTCTTTTTTAAATTTATCATAGTTAATATCATAACCCTTAAATCTATCACTAATAATATTATTTTTTTTTAAAATAGAAAGAACTAAATGCTCTGTACCAACATATGAATGTTTTAAAGATTGCATTTCTTTTTTAGCACCAAGTAAAACCTTTCTTACTTCTTCACTAAACCTTGAGAACATATAATCTCCTTTCATAACATCATATGTATATAATGAAAGTAAATTTCTAAATCTATACAAATTATAATAAATTTAACGTATTAAAATTTTTTTATTTACATTAAAAAATTTTAAAAATGCCGATTGCCAAAAAGAGAGCAATCGGCATAATTAAAATACTCTTCCACTATTAAATCTGTCTATCTATATACTTTGCTTATTTATTAAACCACAAAGATCAGGGTTAAGTTTTTCCACAAGTGGAAAAACTATATGCACAAAACCAAACGGAAAGAAATGCCGCTGTAAGCAGACCCGCGGAGAGTGCTAAAATAAAAGGAACCAGAACTAAAACCACCGTTATAGAACCCACTACGGCGATGCCAAGGACTATAAGGAGTAAAAAAAGTAGCAGAATCACTATACCACGATGATACACCATCATATGCACCGGTAGCAATAAATGGTCCCATCTCTCCTGTTGCATCTCCTAATATTCTTCTTGAATAATCAAGAATACCACCATAATTATATACATCATAATATTTGCTATCCGGAAAATCTATTCCACTTGTATAACTACCTCCACGATATAATGTTCCATTAAATCCTGAATTAGAAGTAGAATCCCAACCTGACATTAAATTGCCATTTGCATCTTTCATTACTCCCATTACATATTCTTCTGCTCCTCCTGACATATCATATATTCCTGTTATATTTCCTGTTGTACTTGCTAAATACCCTGTAGGAGTATTCCACATTGCTACATCTGTTGTGCTTCCACTTCCGTTTTCTGTTGTTGCTGCATATCCTGTCTTATATTGAGAATTGTTATTAATCCTTATTTCACCATTTATTCCATAAATAGAATGTGATAAATACGCTACTGCTCCCCATTCTGTATTCTTCATCATATGGGAATCCAATTCTCTTTTATAATTATAGCTTACTGTAAAAGCATTAGCTACTTGTATTTCTCTCCAACTATAGACATTTGGTTTTACTATTACTTTATTTACTTCTGTTGTATTACTTTGTGCTTCAGCCGCTGCCGTTGCTCCATCATATCCCGTTTCAAACTTTGCAATCCACATCCCTGTTGTATTAAAGGATAAAAAGGCTGGATGGGTCATATAATCTCCTACTTCACAGTTTCCACTTTCTCCTGATACTCCTGGAGTTGTACATTCTCCTTCTACACTATCACTTGTATTAATAGTCCCAAACCTTATCTCTATTGAATGTACTTTACTTTCATCTTTTTCTGTTTCATCTGTATAATTTCCTAAATCCCATAACTTATAACTATACTTTGGTATCCATACAAAATAACTCTCTATTTCTTCTTCTGGTATTACTTCTCCATTA
>CASEVQ010000056.1 GCA_949291455.1 uncultured bacterium | reverse complement strand
TTCAATTTTTCTTAATATTTACAATTAGGTATTCAGAATTGCTACCAGTTCTAAAAGGATATTCCCATCCACCAATACCTGAAGAAACAATAACCTGAAAATTGTTAATTTTTTTATAACCATAGTTTAAGCTATTATTATTAAATAATGTTGTAAAATAGCCAGTAGGAAATATTTGACCACCATGCGTATGCCCAGATAATTGTAAATCATATCCAAGTTGACTATTAATTTTTAAATCATATGGATGATGATCTACTATTAATAAAAATTTATTTTTATCTAAATTTTCTAGAAGTTCTGAAGATTTTTTTCTTTCTTTTTGTTTAGGAAAAACAAGATCATCTCTTCCAATTAATATTAATTCATTATTTACTTCATAAGTTTCATCTGCAAGTATAACTATTCCAGAATTCTCTATTATGGTTTGAATTTCATCATCAGTATATTTTTTATTGCTATAATATTTCGTTTTATCATGATTTCCATAAATAAAAAAGACACCATATTTACTATTTATATTTCCTAATATTTTAAATGCATTTACTATTCCTTCTTTACTAGTATTTTCATCAACTATGTCTCCACCTAGAATAACTATATCAGCATTTAAAGTGCTTATTTCATTAACATATTTAGTTAATTTTTTTTCATTTATTGTAGTTTCAAAATGCATATCAGATAAAAAGACTATTTTATATTCATCTTCTATTTCTTTTAAAGTAAAAATATCGTATGTATTAACAATAACATTATTCATATTCCAATATGCAAATATTAAAATAAATATAACTATTGTTATGGGAATTATACCAATATTATATAGCATAGATAATTTTGAATATAGTTTATTATACTTCTTAAGAATTAACATTACTAAATCACAAAAAACTGAACAAATAAACAAATGTGAAAAAACAACAATCCATACACCAAAAGGATTACTACATAGAATTGCAATTATACTAACTAATATTATTAATAGTATTCTTACTAAAATAGATTTAGAATATTTTTTAAATAAAAATATAGTGATTCTTTTCAAAAAGAAATAAAAATAGATAGTTATGGGCAAATACAATAATAAAAATAAAAATCTATAGTATATCATTATTACCTCCTAATAAACGTTCAATTAAATATTATTTAAAACTATTATTTTTACTATTTAAATTATTTATAATTTTTTTTAAAATCATCTATGGAAAGTGGTTTAGAAAAATAAAATCCTTGGATAATATCACAATTCAATTTTTTTAAATATTCTAATTGTTCTTTAGTTTCTACACCTTCAGCAGTAATTTGAAAATTCAATGAACGACCTAATTTCATAACATATTTTAAGATTTCTTTTCCTTTTTCACTTTCATCGCTTATGAAACTTCGGTCAATTTTAATGCCATAAATATCTAATGATTTAAGCATAGAAATCGAAGAATATCCAGTTCCAAAATCATCTACTAATATTTTAAAATTAGCTTTTTTTAACTTTTTAATAACTTTTTGGATGATAGAATTATCAGAAAGAATAGTTCCTTCCGTTATTTCTAGTTCTATTTCTGTTTTTGAAATATTATATTTGTCCATTATTGTTTCATATTCTTCAACTAAATTAAACTGTTCAATCTTTTTTCTTGATACATTTACTGATATTGGACCAATGTTAATTCCTTCACTTTTAAACTGTTTAATTATTTTACAAACTTTTTCAAAAACATATGAATCTAAAGTAGTAATAAAACCTGTTTCTTCTGCAATTGGAATAAACATTGATGGACTTATAAATTTACCATTTTCTACTAATCGCAAAAGTGCTTCCGCTCCTATTATTTTATTATTTTTGCAAGAAAATTTAGGTTGTAAATGTATTTCTAGCAGATCATTTTCAACGCTTTTTATCAATTTATCCAACATTATTTTACTTTCTACCATATCTTTTATCATTTTATCTTCATATACTATATAAAACATATTATGATCGTTTTTAGCTAATTTCCATGCTGTTAAAGCTTTATTTTCAGCTTTTTCAAAAGAATCATCGTTGTTATCTTCATAAATTCCAAAAGTTGCTGTTATAACAAAATCACTATTATCTATTTTCACTCTTCTAATGCTGTTGTATAGTTTATTGACAAATGATATTATACTTTTTTGACCTTGGTGATTTACACAAATTAAATAATGATCTGCTGCTTTTCTGCAATTAAAACCATCTTTATTTAATCTATTCAATATTTTATATACATTAATTAAAACTTCATCACTAAATTCATGTCCATATATCTCATTTAATAGTTTAAAATTATTAATATCAAGCATTATTAAAGTTTTTTTACGATTTAAATTTTTATATTCAATCTTAAATTTTTCATAAGAATAGCCACCGGTAAGTTTATCTACATATACCGCATTATATAATCTTTTATTTTTTAGATATATCATTATCGAAACTATAATAAAAATTATAGCAACTATTATAGTTACATAAATTGAAACTATTAAAGTCATTGACATTATATCTTTATATATAGCATCTGTTGTTGATGTTGGTACTATAGTTAATATATACCAATCATTTATTCCTAGTGGTGTATAATACATATATTTAAAAGTTCTATTAAAAAACAATGTTCCATTACTTTTTAGTTGTTGAAAATCTGTTTTTAAATTTTCAACAACATTTTTGTTATAGGTATCTACTTCTATCATAATATCAAATATATTTTCAAAATCATTAAAATCTGTTTTATTGTTAGATGCTAATATTTTTTTACCATCACTTGCAACAATATAAGTATATCCATCTCCATTAAAAGTTGGAATAGAAAGTCTATCTACTAAATTGCTTAAATCATACGAGAAAAATAAAATAGCGTCTTTGTTTTCAATATTTTCACCAATAAATATGCTTATCCCATTATTTATCGGATCATCATCTAAAATAATGATACTATTTTTATTTTCTAAATTATCATAAAAATTTTCTTTTTTTATTTCAACTTTATTTTCTGTTATATAAATTGTCATTTCTTTGGAAACGATTCCGATATTTTTATAGTTGTTTTCATTATAAATTTTTTTCAAGACTTCAATAACTTCGTTATCGAATGAATCAGTTGAAGACATAGTTTTTGATAGCTGCTTTACTAAATTCTGCTGATTAATAATCTCACTTTCTACAATTAATTTATTTTGCATTCCGACTTCAGATAACATTACCTTTATTTGTTCATTCAATTTAGCATTTAAATTATTCGAATAGATATAAAATCCTGTTACAATTAAAAGTATTACTAAACATGATATAGTTAAATATTTAATGTACTTATTTTTCATGAACTTCACCAAATATATTATAACTTATATTTTATTTTTTTTTACAATAAAATCTTTTATTTAGGAACAAATTAATTAATTATTTATTTATTTATTCACCTAATAACAGTCTTATTTTACTATTAATATCTATTTTAACACCAGCACTTGGTGATTGTTCAATTACTTTTGTTCCAATCCCGGAATATTCAATTTCAACTGGATATAATGCTTTTGTAGCATCTTTTACAGACATCCCAATTACGTTTGGTACCTCAAAATAAGTTATATCATCCCACTGTTTAACTTTTTCAATTCCCCCTTCTTGTTCTTCAATGTCAAGAGCATCTATTATGTCAAGGAGTATTTTTCTTGCTATTGGCGCTGTTGTATAACTTGATAAAAGAGCTGTATTTTTAGGATTATCGATTGCTAAATATAGTACTGCTTGAGGATTGTTAGAAGGTACTACTGCCATAAAACTCATTATATAATTATTAATTAAGTATTTACCATTTTCTACTTTTTGAGCTGTTCCTGTTTTTCCACCTATTCTATATCCTTCAATATAAGCGTATTTACCACCTCCACGAGCTACAACACTTTCTAAGCCATATCGCATAATTTTGCTTGTTTCTTCACTAATAGTTTTTCTAACAAGAGTCTTATCAAAGCTTTTAATAACACTATTGGTTTCTGGCTCCAAAAAATTTTTTACAATGTATGGTTTATACAAATTGCCACCATTTACTACTGCACTTACTGCTGTTACTTGTTGTATAGTCGTCTATTAAATGAAACTTTCTACCCAAATTATCAGACAATGTGTTTACATTTTCTCCTGTCTTAATATAAATATCTAGTTTTATCTTTTTATTTTCTTCTTTATAAACATAGATTCTGTCAATTAATTCATTAAAAACATCACTGAAACACTCATCATCAGTCAAACAATTATCTAATATCTTTTTCAATTCATTTATTTTATTTTCAATATAGTTTTTATCTTGCTTATTATATTGTAATTCATTTAATCTGTTTTGATTAGTAATTATTTCTTCATTAATTAAATCTACCTGTTTTTTATAGTCCTCTTTAGTTAAATACTCCTCCATAACAAGTTCTAGTAATTTATCTTTTTTATTATTAAACATTAAAATTTTAGATTCGATATTTTTTATTTCAGATTCATTATTATTTGTTTCTAAATAGTTCTTACAGTCATTTAATATATCATCAAAAATATGCGTTCTTCGTTTCAATAATTTATGAAACATATCCTTAAAAACTATATCTAGTTCTTGTTCAAACACTCTAGGATTAGAGCATCCCTTTAAACTTTCTTTTCTATATACTTGGCATTCCCATACAGGATTATTTTTTCTTTTACCAGCAGATGATCTATGATAAGTTAAGTTATGATGCCCACAATAAATTTTACCGGAATAAGTATATCTATTTTGAAATACGGCTTTATTAATAGCACGATTTGTAAAACTATTTTGCCTTTCTTTTAATTTTTTGTTAGCTCTTTCCCACAACTCTTCTAATACGATTGGTGGGACATTTTCATTGTCTTTATAAATAATCCAATCGGATTCATTTAATTTTTTCTGATTCATTTAATTTTTTCTTCTTTTTAGTACGGTAATCTAATACTTTAGTTTTATGACCACAATAATATCCTTTATATTTAGGATTTTCGATAATTCTAGTTAGTATCGTTGTATCTATTCTTTTACCCTTTTTATTTTTATAACCTAAGCTATATAAATACTTTGATACTTTAGATAAACCATCTGTGGTATTAGTATATCTATCAAATATAATTTTAATCATTTCAGCCTCTTTTTCATCAATTACTAATTTCCCTTTATCTTTTACATAACCATAAATATTGGAACAACCTAACACTGTACCACTATCAATGCTTCTTTTCATACCGAAAGATACTCTTTCTGATAGTTTTCTCACCTCATCTTGGGCAATCGATGACATGATAGTTAGTCTAAGTTCAGAGTCAGGTAATATGGTATTAATATTATCATTTAAAAAATAGACACCAACACCATCTTGCAGTAACTCCTGGGTGTATTTAATACTATCTAAAGTACTTCTTGAAAATCTGGATATTTCTTTCGTTAATATTAAATCAAATTTATGATTTTTAGCATCATCAATCATTCTTAAAAATTCTTCTCTTTTATTAACTGATGTGCCACTAATACCTTCATCAATATATGAACCTATAAACTGCCAGTTAGGAACTTTACTTATATAATCATTAAAAAAAGATATTTGGGCAGATAAGGAGTGCAACTGCTCATCTTTATCCGTGGATACTCTGGCATAGAAACATACTCTTAATTTTAATTCTTGCAAAGGAACACCTTTCATAATATTATTCCTAACTGTATATAAGTCCATAGTAACGCCTCCTAAGTTAATATTTTATAATTATTGGTATTGTTTATATAATCATCATTGATTTTACTTTTTTCCAACGTAAGTTTATTCATTAATTTGTTAATACAAAAGTTATACATTCCATCATCTATAACATTTTTTCTTTTTAAGTATTCAAGCAGTTTGCTACTTGTTTCTAATTCAATTATTCTAGATGGAATTTTATTTGTAATTTCCATATACTCTGTCCTTTCTTTTAAGTTTATTTTTATAAAAACTAAAAAAGAACTTAAGGTAATAAGTTCTACAAAAATTGAAAACTTAATACCTTATAAGGACAAAATTAGACTAAATTATTATCCGAAAATATTAAGTTTTCAAATAACAATTTAGTTTTTAATATTTAATTTTTTATAATCATTCTAGCAATTTCATAGCCATCAACATTATCTGGTAATAATTCATCATGTTCTAAAATTAAAAATATTTCTGCAAGTACGTCTACCTTCTCTTTAAAAGATAACTTTTCAAATAAAGGTATCACACTTTTATATTCTTTTCGATAAAGATGATGGAGTTTATATGTACGATTCCAGTATTCTTTTAATTTATCTACTAAATAATGGTAATCAATACTACTTGGATTAAATATATCAATGCAAATACTATCATCTAATAAATCAGGGTTAGTTTCATTTAAACTATTAATTTGATTATTATCCCATAAGTTTAAAACATAACTGATAAATTTAAGTTTATTTTCGTTATCCAGTTCCTTTATTTTTTCTGTTATTTTTTTAACCTCATCACTTGTATTTTTTAAATACATATTAAGCATATCCTTTCATTTTTAATTTAAGTCATTTTAAGAGGCTTTAAATTTTTATACTAATAACTGATTATGAATGATATTAAAACCTCTTATAGGTTAAATTAAGCATCAATAAACTGATTTTTTTGTTTTAATATTTATCACTTAAAAAAATAAATTTTGCAAGAGGTTTTTACAAAAATTTGGTTTTATCAACTTTATCTATTTATTTTTAGTAATTAATATATTAGTTATTAATAGTATCTAATTATCCAGTTATGGTAAATCGAAATATCTTTTTGGCTCATCTGGATATTCATAAATGATATATTCATAAATATATCTCCCACTTTCATCATAAGTTTTTTCTACCTCTAAATATTTATTATCCTTTAATTCTTTTATTGCATTATTAACTGCATTTTTACTTTCTTTACATAAAAGACATAAACCATTAACATTAAATTTCCAATTATCTGGTAAAGATAACATTAAAGTTAATAATCCTTTAGCTTTTAAAGAAATATTTTTATCTTCTAAAAATCTATTATCTATCTTCGTATAATTCGTAATTTTATTTGTTCTAAATATCATATTTATTTTTCCTTTCTTAAAATTATGAGTAGCCACTTCTGCTATTTTGGGGGTGTTTTTTATAGTAAAAATACTGCATATTTTTAATGGGCATAAGAAGAACGACACCATAAATTTATTTATCCTTGATAAAATAAGGATGAAGTAATGGTGTCTTACTATTTTTGCACTTGCAAAAATGACTACTTTTATAAGTATAAGTGGCTACTCATATATAAAAGTTCTTTTAATACCAACAAAAAAAAGTGGCTACTACTTTTATAAATAGTGACCACTCGTTATTAATTCATTAAAAGTATGTGCTTCCTTTAAATTTATTTTATATAACACCTTCTTTCAAAGAAAAAAGAGAAGAATCTAGTTCCTCTCCACACAATTTATTGATATTTTACTATATTATAGCACTTGACAAAACTGAGTCAAGTTCATTTCATGTCTAATTCATGTCGTTTTATGCTTTTTTCATGTTAACACTAAAAATATAAAAATTTATCTCTTTTTAACATTAGTTTTGTGGTATTCTGGAGCTACTTCTTATATATTGTTTCATAGTCGTTTTTTCCAAGTACATCTCCCATTATTCTTAAATAACTTTCATAACGTTCTGCACTTATCATTCCATTAGCAACTCCTTGTTTAACTAAGCAAGAATCATAAGGTTCATTAAAATGAATACAATCCTTATACTTACATTTATCTTTCCAATTTTCAAATTCAGGGAAATAATCTTGAATCTCAAGTGGATTAAACGATGAAACATCCAAACTTCTTATACCTGGTGTATCTATAATAGAGGAATTTTCTTCCCACACATAGTATTTCGAAGTAGTTGTCGTATGTCTTCCACGCTTACTTTTGTCGCTGACATGACCTGTTTTTATTTCATCATCACCCATTATAGCATTTGTAAGAGAAGACTTACCTACACCACTATTACCAACAAATATTGCTTGCTTATTAATTAATCTATCTTTTAACTCATCGATACCGATATTACTATATGTAGAAGTTTCAATTACATCAATTCCTAAATTTCTATATGTATCTAAAATTTCTTCATCCTCATCCGTTTTTAAATCACATTTATTCAAACAAATGACTGCGGGGATATTACTATTTTGAAGAATCATCAAATATCTATCAATAAATTTAGGATGTAATGGAGGTTCCTTCGCAGCAACAACAATTACAGCCAAATCAATATTTGCAGCAATATTTTTTGTTATTCCAACATCATTTAATCTTGTGCTATCTTTTTTTGTTCTTGAAAGTATTGAAGTCCTTTTTAATAAATGATTAATAATGTATTCATCATTTACATTTACTATACCAACTTTATCTCCTGGAAAAACGACTTGATTATAAACTAAGTTAATATCTTTTCTTAGTTTTGCTAATACTACTTCTCCATTATATAGTATATATGCATCATCATATCTAACTTCTATAACAACTCCATATTCATCGCAAGAATTAATAATAAAATTATCCACTGTTTCATTTTTTTTTCCAAAAGCTTTTTCTTTAGCTCTTCGTTTTTTTTCTAAACTTTTTTTTGTTTTAAAACTATCATAAGAATTATAATGTGGCATAATTTTCCTCCTATTTTAAGCACCAACTGGTACAACAATTTCACTAATTCCTTTAATGGCACTTATTGTATCAACAAACTCTATATCTTTTGCATATTCATAGTTATTTTGATAACTATTCCATAAAGATTTTAATCTTGAATCATCACTAATTAATTCTATATATTTATTAGCATTATCAATATAGTCTAATGTTTCACGTACTTTAGATGTATTAATAATTGCTTTTCTCAAAGTTTCTTTATTAATGTCATTCCATTTTAAATTAACAAACATATATAAATCATAATAATCTTTCATTCT
>CASEVQ010000055.1 GCA_949291455.1 uncultured bacterium | reverse complement strand
ATTAATTCGAACATTTATAAAGTAAAAGGAAATAAAAAATTCAATTACAAAAATAATTATAGTAAATATAAACTTGTCGATATGAAAATTGCATCTAAGAATAACACTTTAAAAGATTATACAATTAATAAAAAAGAAAAGAAAAAGAAAGAAAAAGAAACTGATAAAAAAGTTATAAACTTTAATTTGAATAAAAAAAAGAAGTTAATTACTCCTTTTACTTTAAGTAGAAGTAAAAGCAAAACGAATATTTTCGGGTATTTTATTAATCCTCAATTAAAAAAAATACGTATTTTAGATATTAAGTTTAAACGTATTATAAAAAAATATTTTAAAGAAGTTAATAACATTTATACTACAATTATTATTTCTATACAAATTTTAGCAATTAAAAATAATCTCTTCAAAGAAGAAGAATTTGATACTAAGTATTTGTATAATCAAGCAGTTAATGATATATCTTTTGCTAATGATTTAATTAATGATGCGATTAGTTCTTTAGATGACATTTTAAATTATTTATTTAACAATATATCTTTAAGAAACAAAAATACACGTATCTTTAATGATTTGATTAATCATATTTTAGTATTGAAAAATTCTTTAGTAAATGTGTTAAAAAATATTGAACAAAAGGATGTTGCTAAGACTCTTAAAAAAAGTATTTCTTAATCTTTAAAAAAACAAGAGATAATCTCTTGTTTTTTTATTTACTATTTGTAATTGTCAGCTTTTACTTCCATATAACTCTTTGGATGTTTGCATACTGGACATATTTCTAATGCTTTTTTACCAACATAAACATGTCCGCAATTTCTACAAATCCAAATTTTATCTCCATCTTTTTCAAATACTCTTTGATCTTCAACATTTTTTAACAATGTTAAATATCTTTCTTCATGTTCTTTTTCAATTTTTGCAACTGCTTCAAATAAATAAGCTAATTCATTAAAACCTTCTTCTTTTGCTGTTTTTGCAAAACTAGCATACATGTCTGTCCATTCATAATTTTCACCAGCTGCAGCATCTTTTAAATTTTCTTCTGTAGAAGGTACATCTCCACCATGTAGATATTTAAACCACAATTTAGCATGTTCTTTTTCATTGTTAGCAGTTTCTTCAAAAATTGCTGCTATTTGTTCGTACCCATCTTTTTTTGCTTTTGAAGCATAGTAACTATACTTGTTTCTAGCTTGACTTTCTCCAGCAAATGCTGTCATTAAATTTTGTTCTGTTTTTGTTCCTTTTAAATCTTCGTATTTCATGTTTTCCTCCATTCATTTATTTAAAATAAATTTATCAATAATAAATTTATTTTAATAACTAATCATTAAGTTTTTTATTGCAATCATCACAATATCCATATATAGTAAAATTGTAATCTATAATTTTTTTATTTTCATTCCATTTTCTACTATTTAAAAGATTTATAAATTCATCATCATATATATCAAAAATTTCCCCACAATTTAAGCATTCATAATGAATATGATTTGAGTTATAATCGTAACGTATTAATCCTTTTTTAGTTTTTATTACTTTAATTTTATTTTCTTCGATAAATTTCTTTAAATTGCGATATAATGTTGCCCTACCAATAGATACTTTTTTTTCTGATATCAATTTATATAATTCATCTATTGTAGGATGTGTTTTTGCCTCAATTAATGTTTCTAGAATTATTTTTTTTTGATTCGTATTTCTAGAATTCATAACGTCTCCTTAATGATAATTATTATCAATAGTATTATATCATAATTGTTTTTTAATTCAATACTAATTTATTAATCTTTATCATAATCGTCTAGAAAAGTA
Source organism: uncultured bacterium (assembly GCA_949291455.1). Taxonomy (GTDB): domain Bacteria; phylum Bacillota_I; class Bacilli_A; order RF39; family UBA660; genus RUG13868. The sequence continues at coordinate 3,334 of CASEVQ010000055.1, read as the reverse complement.
TATTGCTTTCCATCTTTTTTATACCCTAAAATTGTATTTAAATTAACGTTACTAGTACTATTAAAAATATTAAAATCAATATTTTTATTTTTAGTTTTTAAATACTTTATTATATTTTTTACTTCAATTCTCTTACTAAGTTCTAAATTATCATTAATTTTTTCTGTAAAATTGCATGCACAGTTTAAAAAATGTAAATTATTATAATTTTTCCAAGCAATTATATCATTTTCTTTTACTAAATATAAAGGTCTTATTAGTTCTAATCCTTTAAAATTGGTACTATGTAATTTGGGTAACATTGTTTTAAATTCTGCTCCATAAAATATACTTAATAAAGTAGTTTCAATTACATCATCAAAATGATGACCAAGTGCTATTTTATTACATCCTAATTCTTTAGCCTTACTATAAAGATATCCGCGTCGCATTCTAGCACACATATAACATGGCTTTTCTTTATTTAGTTTTTCAGCAACAGCAAAAATATCACTATTAAATATTTCAATATCAATATTTAATATTTTTGCATTTTCAATTATTTTATCAATATTTTCTTTTTTATACCCTGGATTCATTACTACATAAATAGCATCAAAATTTATTTTGCTATGTCTTTTTAATTCTTGGATGCATTTTGCTAATAGAAAAGAATCTTTTCCTCCAGAAATACAGACCATTATTCGATCATTTTCTTTTATTAATTCATAATCTTTAACCGCTCTTACAAATCTTCCCCATATTTCTTTACGATATTTTTTTATGATACTTTTTTCGATTGTTTTATATTCTTCTTCCATACATACTCCATTATTGTCAATTTTCACTTATTATTTCTAATAATTGTTTTTTTTCATTTTCATCTAAAAATGATGAATTAATTGCATTTATATTTATTGATTTAAAATCTTGATTAGTAAAATTAAAATTACTTGCTAATTTATTATATTCTTCACTTAATGTTATATTAGATACAGTTCTATTATCAGTATTTATTGTTATTCTAACTCCAAAGTCATATAGTTTCTTTATTGGATGATTTTCATATTTATCGACTGCATTTGTTTGGAAATTACTTGTTGGACAAATTTCTAAAACGATATTATTTTTCTTCAATTCTTCAATTATTTTTAAATCTTTTATTGCTTGTATTCCATGACCTATTCTTTTAGCACCATATTTAATTGCTAATAAAATATTATTATAATCGCCAACTTCTCCTGAATGAATAGTTAATGGTATATTTAATTTATTAGCCATTTTAAATAGTTCTGCAAACTTATCGTTGCTATATTGTTCTTCATCACCAGCTAAGTCTAATGCTACTACCCCTTTTTTAAAAAATTTATTTGCTAGTTTAATTATTTTAACATTATCGTTATAATCTAAATTTCGCATCATGCATAATATTAAATTAGTTTTAACTTGTTTGTTTCTGCTAAGACCTTTTAAAACTGATTTAATTACCTCTTCTTCAGTTAGTCCTTCTTTTGTATGAAATAATGGGCAAAATCTAATTTCAGCATATATAACATTATCATTAGCTAAATCTTTGGTTAGAAGATAACTAAATTGTTCTAAATTTTCTTTTGTCTGCAATAGAGAAATAGGTAAATCAAACTTATCTAAATACTCTTTTAAGTTTTTACACTTTCCATTTATTGTTAATTCATTAGCTAATTTTTTATTTAAAAGTTTTTCTGCATGTTCTTTATTAATTGATCCATCTAAGTGAAGATGTAAATCGATTTTCTTAATGTTTTCCATCTTATACCTCTTTTGATTGAATTATAACAACTAATGGCAATATTGGCAATAAAAAAGGAGCATTATGCTTTGCTTCTTTAACTTTATTCTATTTCGATTAATTTCTTATTTTCAGATTCTTCGACTTTTGGCACTCTAACTTTCAAAATCCCATTTTCAAATTTTGCACTTATATCATCAGTTTTTAAATCACCTAAATAGAAAGATCTTTCATATTTTCCATATCTTCTTTCATGGCAAATATAATTTTTATTTTCTTCATCTTCTTGTTCTTTCTTTTCGGCTGTTATTGTTAAGTATCCATCTTTAGCTTCTACTTTAATGTCTTCTTTTTTGAAACCTGGAATATCAACCTCTATATTATAGTTACCATCCTTTTCATAAACATCACATTTCATTGAATTATTATTTTGTGTCATAAAGTCATCAAATACATCGTCTAAGAAATATTTTCTTGGTATTAATTTCATATTCATCATCCTTTCACAATTATAATTATAGCACGTTTTTAGCACTTGTCAATAGAGAGTGCTATTTTTATTGATTTTTTTTTACTAACATTATATAATGTCAGCTTTAAATGTTTTTTATACACACTATATAGCTATTAACGTTATTTCTGTTGGATAAATAGGTGACGAGTTATATCTTAAATAAAATTGATATTTATCCGATATATTATATATCATTTTAGCAATTTTCCATAAATCTTCATTTCTGTGATAAACAGAAATCATTAACTTAGGATGGTCATTCAAAATATGTTTTTTTGCTCCTTCTATAGCTTGCTGTTCAAAGCCTTCAATGTCAGCTTTCAACATAGTTATTTTTTCTTTTATATCATTATCTAATGTAGTTGTTTCTACTTTTATATTTCCTTCTTTATCTAAAGAATTTGCAGAAGTTACTCCTTCTTTATTACCAAAAAAAAGTGTTTCTTCTTTATTCGATACTCCTTTTAATCGGTATTCAATGTTTTTATAATCTTTTAAATTCCCTTTTAATATCTCAAAAGTATCAGGAGTTATTTCATAACAATAAATTTTTTTATAAGAATCTTCTCCATAATTTTCTATAAATGATAATACAGTATCTCCTGTATATGACCCTAAATCAACAAAAACTTCATCTTTTTCTACTTTTATTAAATCTAAATCAAAATAACAATCATATAATATTTCTCTAGTTTCTGTTGTTGTTTTAAAATCATAATTATACCAATTATTTAAAATTGCATATAGTGTTTTTTTTGAACGATAATCATTAAGTTTATCATATAGCCAAATAAAATCATCAATATGATTATATAATTCTTTAGCTTTTAATTCTATCTCTTCATAAATATCATTGTCTAAATCAAGACTTCCCCAATAACCAAATTTATTAAAAAAATTCATACAACTAAGTTGTGTTTCTTTAGAAACTTTATTAAAGTTAGTTCTAATTCTATAATAAATCTCTTGTTCACTTAATTTTTTTATCTCTCTTGTTAAATTATTAAACTTTTTATCAACAATATTTATAAAACCACACTCCTCAATTAAATATATTTAAAATATAATTTTTT
>CASEVQ010000054.1 GCA_949291455.1 uncultured bacterium | reverse complement strand
GCGTAGAAGTAATTAGAAAAGGTAAAGTTAGAAGAGCTAAACTTAATTATTTACGTGACCTTAAAGGACAAGCAAAAATTAAAGAAAGAAAATAAGGTCCTAAAAACCTTATTTTTTGTATAAAGGGGGAAAAGTATGGAAGAAAAAAATAATGAAAAAAACGAAAGTAAAATAAGTAAATTCTTAAAAGGTACTGTCCCATATATTGTTATAATTATTGCTGTCGTTTTAGTAAGAAGCTATATTATAACACCAGTTCAAGTTGAAGGACTATCGATGTATTCAACCTTAGACAACAAAGAAATACTATTATTAAAAAAATATGATAAAAGCTATCAAAGATTTGATATAGTTGTTTTTAATTACAATAACGCCAAACTAATCAAAAGAGTAATTGGTCTGCCAGGTGAAACCGTCGAATATAAAAACGGTAAACTATATATCAACGGTAAGTATGTCGCTGAATCATTTTTAAATAATAATGTCACAGCTGATTTTACTTTAGAAGAATTAGGTTATGATAAAATTCCTGACGGTTATTACTTTGTCATGGGTGATAATCGTACTAACTCTACTGATAGCCGAATTATCGGACTAATTCCAAGTGAAGATATCGAAGGTACCACAAACTTCGCCATCTTTCCCCTAGATAAAATAGGTGTCTTTAATTAAGCAACTTAAAAGGTTGCTTTTTTTCGTGCTTTCACCTCAAAACAATGATATAATAAATATGAGGATGATTTTTATGATAAGTATTGTCTACGAAAGTAAAACCGGCCATACCCTAAAATATGCTCAAATGTTAAGCCAACAATTGCACCTTCCGTATTATTCTATCAAAGAAGCTGAAACAAAATTAAATGATCATGACAAAATAATTTTCTTAAGTTGGATATGCGCTGGTAAAATAAAAGAAAAAAATAATATGGATAAAAAATATCACATAATATGCTATGGCGCTGTTGGAGCCTACCCATATAGTGATAATTATCTAAATGAATTAAAAACAGCTAACAAAATAGATAAACCACTTTTCTATCTAAGAGGCGGTATTGATTATCAAAAACTAAGTCTTCCTAAAAAAATACTCATTAAAATAGTGGGTAAAACTATAAAAAATCCTAGCGAAAAAACCAAAGAAATGTTTTCCAAAGGTTATAGCTTTGTATCATTAGAAAACTTAGAAGAAATAATTAAATTCATGCAAATAAAACATATTTAAAAAGGAGCCAGTAAAATGATTTATTTTTTAACCCTAACTATTATCTTCGCCATAACAATAATAATCTCAGCCTTGTTTATAACATTAGATAACAAATTTAACCTCAAAGCAAAATACTTTAATCTAGTCACCAAAAATAAAATCTTATATTATTTAATATTCATAATTTGGATAATTATTTTATTCATCTTATTAATGATAAGCTTTCCAATGAATAACTATAAATTAATAATTTTAGTTGTCTACTTTGCCATATTTATAAATATATATAATCATAAACCAAATTGGAAAATAGCCCAAAAAAATTATCATAAAAAAAGCAAATAAACTATAAATACCAAAAGGAGGTATTTTTATGCATATAGATAAAATAGCCAAAGAAATAAAAAAAGGAAATTTAGTCATTATCCCAACTGATACCGTATATGGAATTTCTGCTGATATGACAAATGAAAACGCTATAAATAAAGTATACACCTGCAAACAAAGAGAAAAAAATAAACCCTTAATTTTATTAGTCAGTAATAAAGAAATGCAAAAAAAATATACCAAAAACCTAACCCCTTTAGAAAAAGAAATAATTCAAAAATACTTGCCCGGTAAATTAACTATATTACTTCCAAAAAATGATAACGTTAGTGCTAAAATAACCGCTGGAAGTAATTTGGTCGCAGTTAGAATGCCAGATAATAATGAACTTATCCAAATAATAGAAAAAGTAGGCAGTCCTATAATCTCCACAAGCGCGAACATCTCAGGTGAGAAAACTATTACAAATCCTAAAGAAATAGATAAAGAACTATTAAAATATATCTCTTATGTAGAAGATGCCGGCACCATCAATAATGAACCATCTTCAATTATCAAAATAGAAAATGAAAAAATTATCATCATTAGAAACGAAAGTGTTGCTAAACAAATATTAAAAGATTATCCAAACAATATTTTAAAATAAATAGTCTATTAAGGAGCTAGTAATATGAATTTAATAGAAAATGAAAAAAAGAATTCTGAAAAATATAAACTTTTAGAAGAAGTAATAGAATATAAAAACCAAAAAGTCAAAATCGTCAAATTAACCAGTGATAATGTATCAAAAGTTGAAGCGATGATTTCTACAGACTCAGATTACAAAAAAACTGAAATTGGTGAAGATGGAATTGTTTATAAACAAGATGGAACGGTCAAATATATCGGTTCTAGTAAATATTGGATATTACAGTTGAAAGAAATAATTGATAATAATATATTATATTCTTCAAAAGGTTTCTCTTATGAAGATATTATTGGAAATATCATTATTGCAGTAGATAACGAAAATAGTACCCATTTAAACTCTGATAAAATAGGAAGAATTGCTGTCAAAAATAGAATACTATCTTTATCAAGAAAAGAATTCAAACAACTATTAAAAGATAAGAAAAAAGAATATAAATTACTAAACTTTATTCAAACTCCGCAATATAAAAGTGAAAAAAATCATTTTTCATTTGCTACTAAATTTTGCCATTATGTAAGTCTAATTTTATTTAAAGGAACAGAGTATGAAGATAATTATTCAATATATGATAACGTCCTACAAAAATCACTAAGTAAATATATTAAAAGATACTTAAACTTAGATATTGATGAAAAATCTTTTAAAAATAATTATAAAAAATATATCGAATACATAGATAACATCAGAAGTCAAGCTGAAAAAATTTATGGTAAAAAAATAAGTAGAAATGGATTTGACCATTTACTTTGGTATTATCATAAAGGTAGATAAATAAAACTATAGAAAATAAAATTTCAAATACTAGGAGGTAATTAATGCAAAATTATATTTGTAAAATTGCTACTATAGAAGAAATGAATACAAAATGGGATTACGAAATATCAAAAGCTAAAAATAACAAAGATAATTGGCTTGTTTGGAAAAAAGAAAATATTAAAAATTATCAAAATGGTAAAATTATTCCTTACTATGGAATTCTTAACGGACAAATAATATGTGAAGCGACTGCCATATTAACTAACGACATTATTCAAAATAGTGATAAATTAGTAGATAATAAAACTGTATATTTAACTGCCTTTAGAACTAATAAAGCATATGAAGGAAAAGGGTATTTTTCTAAATTGTATAAATTTATGGAAGATGATCTAAAAAATAAAGGATACACATTACTAACATTAGGTGTTGAACCAAAAGAAGTTAGAAATTACAAAATTTATCATCATTACGGTTTTGATCAATTTATAAAAAGTGGCATTGAAGTATATCCAGATGGAACAAAAATAAATGTAAATTATTATGGTAAAAAGTTAAAATAAAAATATGATATAAAAACACCTAAATAGTCAGTTATAAAGAAAATATTTGTAATGAAAAATAGTATAGGCTCATTGCCTTTTTGTATAGGAGGATGGTTATGAGAAAATGTTTAAGATGTAATATAGAAATGGTTGAAAATTTAGAATTTAAAGTAGAAGGAGGAGCATATGGTTTAAAAGTAACACAACAAGGAATTTTTAAGGATAATTTAGGTAAAATTAAATGTGCTGTTTGTCCAAAATGTGGTTATACTGAAACTTATATTCAAGATACTTCTAAAGTGAAAGAATTAACATTAAATAAAAAAGAAAAGTAATTCAAATATTAATTTGAAAGGAGTAGGCATTATGAAAGATAGTAAATGGAAGATATTCCAAATTGTTCAATTTATATTATTTTTAGGTATTAGCGTATTTTTATTTGTCAGAAAAGTCGATGGAAGCGGAGCAGAAAATACAGCAGATGTAAAATTGATAAGTTTGACTATATGGTTAGGATTTTATCTGTTTTTATTAGCTCTTGAATATGGAATAAGATTTTTAATAACAATAAATAAAAAATAAAATTTTAATTTGGTGATTTGTTAAAAGAATAGTAATATTAAAGTGAGGATTGATTATGAAAAAAATAGTATTAACTGTTGCATGCGTAGTTATGATTTTAGGACTAACTGGGTGTGACAAATCAAACACAGAAGTTAGTGAAACAGAATTAAACAAAGTTAACGAACAAATAATTGAATATTTTTCATCTGAAAATGTAGAATATGATAATTTAAGTTTTAATTATGTTGATTTAACTAATAAAAAAGTTGTAGTTGGTTTGATAGATAATAGTAAAAAGCAACAAGATAAGTTTAAAAAACTTGTTATTAACTCAAAATTTATAGAATTTGTCAAAGGTGAAAACTTAATAGACTATAATAACCAATAATTCAAATTATAATTTGGTGATTTGTTAAAAGAATAGTAACTCGTAAGTAAACCGTAGGTATGTTTTTTCAAAAATAAACCTGTGGTATGTGGAAAAGAAAGAATTTTTATGCTAAATTGTTAATGAAGAGGTGGTAAGTGTGGATAAAGTAAAAATAGGTCAATTTATTGCAGATTGTCGCAAGGATAAAAAACTAACTCAAGAGCAATTAGCAGAAAAATTAAATATAAGCAAAAATGCAGTTAGCAAATGGGAAAGAGGAATTTGCTTAATGGATATGTCGCTTTTAAAGCCATTAAGTGAAATACTAGATGTTAGTGTAAACGATATTTTATCAGGTGAAAAAATACCAGAAGATAAGATAAAAGAAAAATCAGAAGAAAATATTATAAAATTATCTGAATTTAATCACTATAAAAGTGTTACTATTGGAACTATATTTATGTTAGTAACAATTACAATTATTATCATATATTCTCTTATTAAAAATATGGAATGCTTTGGTTATACAACTTTACTATTTGGATTTTCAGCAGTTGTTTATTTTTACAAATATAAACAAAGCAATAATAGAACTTTCTTATTGTGTGCTTGGTGTATGATTATAGCGTTCATTGCAAATTTCATTGCATTTATCTTTGAGTAAAAACATGATATAATATAATAGATTTATGAAGGAGTGACAAGTATGAACAAAAATAAAAATGAAGGGGTTAATAAAATTGGTATCAACTGCTTGATACCGATTTAGTAAACCCCTCCAAGAAACCCTTATAAATAAAGGGATTGTAAGATTTTAAATCTTGCACATTTTTTCAAATAAACTGCAAAAATGAACTAAATAAGTAAATTTTATTAAAAAATAGGGTAAAAATTTTTAGTTGATACCGCATGGTAACCCTGCTTAAAGATTATTATAATTCTGTAAAGAGAGGAGATGATATGATGGTAAAAGATTTAATGATTAGAAGTAGTAGTGCGGAGTTTTTAATATT
>CASEVQ010000053.1 GCA_949291455.1 uncultured bacterium | reverse complement strand
ATATGTTATAATATTTATAATAATAAGGTAGTTTAATATAAATTGATTATAGGAAGGCTATAATATAGGGTGATTATATGAATATTATTGATATTATAAATAAGAAACGTAATAAATTAGAATTAACTAGAGAAGAATTAGAGTATGCTTTTAATGGTTATATAAAAAAGGAAGTAAAAGATTATCAAATGTCATCATTGTTGATGGCAATTTGTATAAACGATTTAACAGATCAAGAAGTTTTTGATTTAGTTGATATTTTTATAAAAAGTGGAGATACTATTGATTTGTCTAGTGTTTCAGGTGTAAAAGTAGATAAGCATTCTACTGGTGGAGTTGGTGATAAAACTACGTTAATCATTGCGCCTATTGTAGCATCATTGGGTATAAAAGTTCCTAAAATGAGTGGTAGAGGATTAGGGTATACCGGTGGAACTATTGATAAACTTGAAAGTATTCCAGGGTTTAAAGTTAATTTGACTAAAGAAGAATTTGTAAAAGAATTAAATGATATTGGGATGGTTGTTTGTAGTCAGACAGATTCTTTAGTGCCTTTAGATAAAGAGATCTACACGTTAAGAGATGTTACAGCAACTGTTGAGTCTATACCTTTGATAGCTGTTAGTATAATGAGTAAAAAAATTGCAAGTGGTGCTGATAAGATTTTAATAGATATAAAAGCAGGTAAAGGTGCTTTAGTTAAAACAGAACATGATGCAAAACTTCTTAGAGATTTGATGATAAGAATTGGTAATAAATATAATAAAGAAGTAAACTGTATAATATCAAATATGGATATTCCTTTAGGTATATGTGTTGGCAATGCTTTAGAAGTAGCTGAAGCAGCTGAAATATTAGATGGAAGAGTAAAAAATAATTTGTATGATTTGTCATTAGAAATAGCAAGTAATATGATTAGTATGGGAAAAGGAATTTCTATAGTTGCAGCAAGAGATGAAGCAATAGAAGCTATAAATTCTAAGAAAGCATATAATAAATTTATGGAATTTGTTTCTTATCAAAAAGGTGATATTGAAAGTATGGTTATCAGTGATAAAAAAATTGAAATAGCTGCAACAAAAAGTGGGATTATTACTTTTATTGATGCCTATAAGGTTAGTGAAGTATCTTGTAAATTAGGAAGTGGAAGACTAACTAAGGATGATGTTATCGACTCTACGGTAGGTGTATTTTTAAATAAACAAGTTGGTGATTCGGTACAAGTTGGTGATATTATATGTACGATTTATTATAATAAAGTAAAAGATGATTTTGACATAGCAAAAGCATTTACAATACAATAATAAAAACTACCGTTTTGAAGCTGTAAAATAAAAGTAAACAGTTTTTTTTCTGTTTACTTTTGTCTTACAACTTTAATCTTCAAGAGATAGTTGATTACTTTAAAGATTTATTTAATAAATTACTTAACTTCTTTAAAGATAAAATGTTTGATAATAATAAGGACAAAGAAATGTATTTTAAAGTATCTAAAGATTTATACAATGAAGATATATTTGATGATAATGAATTTAACTCTATTGAAGATGATTATAATTGGAATAAAGAACAGATAGCAAAGATAAAGATGATTTTGAATTATAAGTCACATTATTCTATCTAAATTTTATCTAAATTAAGTCATGATAATTGTTTTTAGATGATTTGTACTGTATAATAAAATGGAAATAAGCTATAAAGTTCTGTAAGAGAGAAGAGATAAAAATGAACACTTTATTAATAATAATTGATTTACAAAAAGATTTTATAAATTCTAATACCAAGCATATAATTAATAAAATAACTGAGCTTGAAAAAAATATAAATTTATAGTTTTTACTAAGTTAATAAACAATAAAGAAAGATAGTATTTATGTTAAAAAATTAAATTATCACGGATGTATAACTGAAGATAGTCAAAAAATAGTAATAAATACCAATAACAATAAAATTATAAATAAAACAATTTATAGCGCTTATAACAATCAATTAATAAATTATATTAAAGATAAAAACATAGACGAATTACATTTATGTGGTATTGTTACTGATGCTTGTGCTTTAAAAACAGCTTTAGATTTATTTGAAAATGGATATGATGTAAAAGTTATTGAAGATTGTTCTATGAGATGCTCTGGAATTGAGTATCATAATTCAGCAATTAAAATATTAAAAAAATTAATTGGAAATCAAAATATTATAAAAATGTTAGGAAGTGATAGTAATGACTGAATATGAAGAATTATTTAAAAACTTTTCTAAATTAGGATTAGATGAAAAAAGAAATAAATATAGTGAAGAAATGATTAAAACATCATTATTACTTAAATTATATTTAAATCAGAAAAATTTAGACTTAATTGATACGCCATATAACTATAAAGGTGGTGAAGACAAAAAATTGACAGAATCTGAATTATTAAATATTAATTTCAGAGATTTATATATACTAAAAGTAGAATTATTAATGCTTATTAATTGTATTAATCAAGATAGAAAGTAGGTGCTACTAATGGAGGAATATGTAGCTAGACTTAAAAACAAATTTGGATATAGCGATGAGTTATCTAATTTTTTAGATCAATTAATTCCTAATTTAATTAAGTATTATGGTGAAGAATATAAGGATATAATTCTTTCAGCTTTATCAAATTGTGAAATACATTTTCAAGATAAAGAAGAAGATCCTAAAACATTCTTAAATTCATATTTTGATTCTAATAAAGATTGGGAAATGTCTATTTTTGTAGGTGCATTTTATAGTAATGAAATTAAAGTAAAAGATAATCAAGTTGTAGCTAAACCTATTATTTATATAAAAAGAGTTAATTTGGGAATATATAAACCTTTTGATTTTAATGATGACAGACAAGTTAATATTCTAATACACGAAATTTGTCATTTAATCAAAGGTTATGGAAAAATAAAAATAGAAAATGGAAAAATAATTGATTCAACTGGATTAATAAGAAAAACCTATTCTTATAGTCAAGAGACTGGCGTTGGAGAAGAAAACAGAGATATGGTAGGAATTGAAGAAGCTTTAAATGTTGTAGAATCAGCACAGATTCTTGAAATGATTACAGGAAGAAAACAAGAAGTAGTTGGTTATGAGGCCGCCGGATATTCTGCAACAAGATTATTACAACATAGTGATATTGCAAAAGTAATAAGAATTTCACAATTACGTGGTGATGATAGTTGGATTCAATATCTTGGTAAAGAGCAGAGCAAAAAATTAATTGAAAATTTTGATGTTCTTGTATGCACTATGTATGGATCACTTGAAGATTTTGACAAAGAAAAAATAGAAGCTCTTTATCAAAAAATAGGATTGGCTCAGGATGTTATAGATGATTTTGTAGATAATTATTGTTCTAAAGAAGATGTAGAAGCATTTATTCAATCATTAGCAGCAGCTGATAAAAAAACTATTGAAATAATACAACAAATGAGTGCTGTTAATCAAAACTGTGAGGAAGTTTCTTCTTCAATAATGAGGTGATAAAAAATGAAGATTCAAGTAATAGGATTAGGCAGTATGTGGACTAAATATAATAGTACTTGTTATTTAATAGATGATAAAATAATGGTTGATTTTCCTAATGGCGCTTGTAAATATTTATATAGATTAAATATTATTCCTAATACTATTGATAATATTGTATTAGCACATTTTCACGGAGACCATTATTTTGATAGCCTTTTTATATATTAAATAAATCTAAAAGTGAAAACAAAAATGTTAATGTATATTGTTCTAAAGAAAGAAAAAGTAAAATAAATAAAATTGGCAATTTAGCTTTCCCAAATTCTTTTAAAGACACTTGTAATTAACTTAATTTAAAATATAATTTTAATGATAATTTTGTAGTTGAAGTTTATAAGGTGCAAAGAATATTAGTAGATCACGGAAGAATGAAACCAGCTTTCGGTTATATTTTCTCAAAAGATAATATAAATGTTGGATTTACAGTTTATACTTCATTATGTAAAAGTGTAGAAATTTTATCAGAAAAATGTAGTTATTTATTTTGCGATTGTATGCTTATTAGAGGAAATGGTAAACATCAGGGAATAGGCAATTTAGAATATTTACAGTGAAAAAGAGTAAAAATAGTTAAAGTAATAAAATTAGATAAAGTATAATAAAAATGGTTCTTTGTCAAATAGTGTTGGTAGACATAAAATTGATATAAGTAACTGTGTATGGAAGGATGATGAAAATCATCCTTTTATCATACCTTTAATTAAAAATATACGAGAAATGAAATGATCAAATCTTCTATAGCCAAAAGCAATTCGTTTGATACATTTAATTAAATTATTCATTCCTTCTATTATTCCATCATTAACACTTGCCATATTAATCTCATCTCCTTTATTTTATTATAATAAAAAAGTAAACAGTCTTTTTCTGTCTACTTTTATCTTATAACTTCAGAGATTATCATAAACGGTAGTTTTTATTTATCTAAAAATCTTACAAAATATTCTTCATAAGTCATAGGGTTATTTTGAATATATGTAGCTATTTCTATTCCAACATATCTATAGTGCCATGGTTCTTCTTTATATCCAGTGATAAATTCTGCTTCTTTAGTATATCTTAAAATAAAACCATATTTGTAAGCATTTTGTTGCATCCATTCATATTCTTTTGTTTTTCCAAAACTAGTATACGATAGTGTAATATTATCTACATCAACTGCAAGACCTGTTTGATGTTCTGAAGAACCTGCTCTTGCAGAATAAGTATCAGCTTTCTCGGTTCCATCAGCTTTAACGTAATTAGAATAAAGATTTTCTTGATATTGATAGCTTCTATATGTTGATACAGCTCTAATATTGTACCCTTCTGTTTTAGCATCTTTAGCCATTTGTTCAAAAGCTTCTTTAGCTTCTTTTACCATTTGTTTATTTCCTGAAGAAAAATTAGAATCAATTGTTTCTAAATTATTTGGTACATAATCTTTTGATAGTGAATAAAATTTATTTGTAAGAACTTTGTTAGTATTTTGATTTGGACTAGGATAATTTTTAGAATAAAATTCTTGATCTAATCCAATATTTACATAAATAATAACTTTTTCTAAATCTAAATTTGGATTATTGTTTTTATATTCTATATATCTATCAATATATTCTTCTTTAAAAAAATCTAATTTTTCGTTTATGTTTTCTAATTCTATTAGTTTTTTTTCTAATTCTGTTAAAGGTTTGTTATTTTCTTCTTTATTATTATTATTATTATTT
>CASEVQ010000052.1 GCA_949291455.1 uncultured bacterium | reverse complement strand
TTATTAGAAAGATATCTAAATAATTATAGATTTAAAAAAATTAAATATATTAAGAAAATTGATTCAATGTATAGAGATAAAACTCATTTTTTTAGAAAAAATAATCAAATAGTTACAGAGAAAGAATTTTTAAAAGAATATTTTAATATGATTATCTATAAATAGTTAAGTTCTTTGTTTCTTTAATTTTTAGATTTCATATATTATATTAGGTGAATTTATGAAAAGCTTATTTGATTTATATTGTATTAATGTTTTAGTTAATGATGTTAAAACCAATTCCAAAGAAGTATTTTTAAACGATGCTTTTGTTTGTGTTAAAGGTGTAAATGTTGATCGACATCAATATATCGATGAAGCAATTAAAAGAGGGGCATCTTTTTTGATTGTTTCTAAAGGTAAGAAATATCCTATACCATACGTTAAAGTTAAAAATACTAATAAAGAATTAATTAATATTTTATCTAATGTTTATAGTGATGCCAAAAATATAGGAATAATAGCAATTACAGGAACTGATGGGAAAACAACAACAGCATCTATTATAAGAGACATGATAGGGTATGATTATTGTGGTTATATTGGAACAAATGGTGTTAAAGGTAAATATTTTAATGTAAATAGTGAAAATACAACTCCCGCAATTGAGTATAATTATAAATACTTAGATAAATTTGCCAAAGAAAAGTTAAAATATGCAACTATTGAAGCTTCTAGTGAGGGAATGCTACATAAAAGATTAGAAGGATTTAAGTTTAAAATAGGTATCTTAACAAATTTTACTGAAGATCATCTAAATGTCCATAAAACATTAAAAAATTATTTAAAATGCAAGAAGAAAGTTTTTCATAATATAGATAAAGATGGAGTGGCAATCTTAAATATGGATGATAAATTTTATAAGCAATTTAGAAAAAGTTGTAATTGTAGCGTGGTAACGTATGGAAAAAATAAATATAGTACTCTTAGAATAATTGATTATGAATTATTTCCAAATAAAACAAGAATTAAGTATATGTTTAAAAAAAATGTTTTTGTAATTGAAAGTCCTTTGGTAGGTGAATTCAATGTTTATAATTTAAGTGCAGCTATTCTTACTTTATTATCTTTAAATTATAATATTTCGGAAATAAGAAAGAGAATTTTTAATATTAAAAAACCTTATGGGCGTTGTGAATTTTTAAATTATAATACCGAATATAAAATATTTTTAGATTATGCACATACTGTAAATGGTATTAAATCAGTATTAACTTATTTAAATAGTATAAAGAAAAGAAAAATAATTACTGTTATTGGATCAGCTGGTGGAAGAGAAAAAGAAAAAAGACCAAGTATGGGTAAAGTTGCACAGAATTTATCTGATATTGTTATATATACTATGGATGATCCAAGATATGAAAATGTTTTAGATATAGTAAATGAAATGGTAGATAAGTCAAAAAGAAATTATTTGATTGAAAGTGATCGTAAAAAAGCTATCCATATGGCATTAGAAATGGCACAAAAAGATGATATTGTTGCTATTTTAGGAAAAGGTAGAGATAATTATATGGCAATTTTTGATAAAAAAATTTTATATAGCGATTTATTAGTTTTAGATAATTATTTTAAAAAATAATTTGTTAATAGATAAAAAACATATAATTTATTGGGAGGATTATATGTTTTTTAATTTGTTAGAGAAACTTAAAAAAATATTTATATTTACTACTAGTTATTCAAACAATGTATTTTTAGATCCACTTAGTAGTGAAGAAGAAGAAGAATGTATAAGAAAAGCCAATATGGGTGATAAAATAGCACGTAATAAATTAATTGAACATAATTTGAGATTAGTAGCGCATATTGTTAAAAAGTTTGATTATAAAAATGTTGATCAAGATGATCTTATAAGTATTGGAACTATTGGATTAATAAAAGGTGTAGACTCATTTTCTAAAAGTCATGGAACAAAGATAACTACTTATTGTGCAAGGTGTATAGAAAATGAAATTTTAATGTATTTCCGTAGCAACAACAAAACAAATAAAAATATTTCAATTAATGAATCAATCGGTTATGACAAAGAAGGAAATGAGATAACTATTTTGGATATTTTAAAAATGCCAAGTCCAGATTTCGTAGAAAAAATTAATGAAAAAGATAATGTAAAACTATTAATGAAGTATTTAAATGTATTAACTCCAAGAGAAATATCTATTTTAGTAAAAAGATATGGATTAAATAACACTAAAGAAATGACACAAAAAGAAATAGCTAAAGAACTTAAAATATCTAGAAGCTATGTTTCACGTATTGAAAAAAGAGCATTAATGAAAATTTTAAGAGAATTTATGAGGAATAATAAAACTTAAATAATATATAGACTTTTTTTCTTATTAAAGTTATAATTATTTTAAATATATGAGGTGTTCATTATGAGTAGTAATGATAATTGTATAGAAGAAAATAAAAAAACATTTAAAAAGAAAATAAAGTTAAAATATAAAAGTATTTCAATCATAGGTATTGTTTTTATTGCATTTCTCGTTTTCTTTTCTTTATTTTATATGTTTTTTGTACCAAAAATAACTTTGGATGGTAAAACATATCTAAAAATTGAATATGGAGAAAGTTTTAATGAACCAGGATATTCTGCTAGTTATTTAGGAAAAGATATAACTGATAAAGTTTGGATCAATGGAAAAGTTGATACTACAAAAGTTGGAATTTATGATATAAAATACAAAGTTAGAAAAAATAAAATTACTACTACTAAAACTAGAAAAGTTGAAATTGTCGATACAGTTAAACCAGTAATTACACTTTCCGGAGAAAAAAATGTTAACGTTTGTCCAACATATGACTTCGAAGAAAGTGGCTATAATGCTTTTGATAATTATGATGGAAACTTAACTGATAAAGTAAAAGTAGATATAAAAGATGATATTGTTACGTATACAGTTTCCGATAGTAGTGGTAATAAAGCAACTATTACAAGAAAAATTAATAGAGTTGATAATGAAGCACCTATTATAACTTTAAAAGGTGGGGATAATTATTATATAACAGAAAAAGCTGAATATTCTGATCCAGGATATACAGCTTCAGATAATTGTGAAGGAGATTTAACAGAAAAAGTAAAAGTTTCAGGAGAAGTAGATTCTAATGTTGCAGGTAAATATTATATTGACTATAGTGTATCAGATTCGAAAGGTAATAGCACTAAAGTAACTAGAACAGTTATAGTATCTAAAGAAATTCAAACTTCTAGTCCTATAAAAGGAGCTATTTATCTTACTTTTGATGATGGACCAAGTTCAACAGTTACGTCAAAACTTTTAGATATATTGAAAGAGAAAAATGTAAAAGCTACTTTTTTTGTTATCAATCATTCAAGTAATTTAGATTACTTAATTAAAAGAGAATATGATGAAGGACATACAGTAGCATTACATAGCTATTCTCATAATTATTCAAATGTATATAGTTCTGTTGATTCCTATTTTAATGATTTAAATCAAATTTCAGATAAAGTAGAAAAAATCACAGGTATGAAAAGTAATATAATAAGATTTCCAGGCGGTGGAAGCAATACGGTTAGTAGAAATTACTCTAAAGGTATTATGTCGATTTTAACTAAAGAAGTTTTAAACAGAGGGTATCATTATTTTGATTGGAATGTTTCAAGTAATGATGCCGGTGGTGCTAAAACTAGTGAAGAAGTATACAACAATGTAGTTAAAAATTTAAGTAAAAATAGAGCAAACGTTGTATTAATGCATGATTTTGAAAATAATTACAAGACACTTAATGCGATTAGTGATATAATTGATTATGGTAAAGAAAATGGTTATCAATTTTTAGCTATTGATATGTCTACATCTATGGTTAGACATTCAGTAAATAACTAGAAGGAGTGAAAATTTTTATGAGTAAATTAAGGGGATTTTTTAAAAAGTATTTTGTATTTTTAATATTGGGAATGTTAATTCCAAATGTTGTCTTAGCAGCAGATAGTACGACATTAGTTGGCTTGGATTTATCTAGCCCTGGAGAAACGATAAGCTTAGATATAAAATTAAATGTTGCATCAACAATCGATGAGTATAGTGCGCAACTTACTTACGAAACTTCTATTTTAGAATTTATTGGAATAGAAAATCAGAACAATTGGAAAGGTAATAATTCAATTACTGATAGTCCAGTAAAATTATCTTTTACGCACGATAATGGTGTAGCAGGTGAAACTGTAGTAGCCACTCTTAAATTTAAGGTAAAAACAGATGTTACGAAAGCTGACACGTTAATTAATCTTGAGGGAACAGCAGTGACACAAGCTGATGATACAATAAGTAATTTACCTAAGGTATCTAAAACTATTGCAATTAAATCTACTGATAATACATTGAAGGATTTAAAATTAAATGGTAAAACAGTAGTTAATTTTTCACCAAACACTTATAGTTATTCTATGCAAGTAGAAGCAATAACTACTACAGCTAATATAGATGCTGTTTTAAATAGCTCAACAGCTAGTTTTGTAGAAAATTATGGATCTAGAAGTGTACAACTTGATTATGGAGAAAACGTTATCGAAATAAAGGTTAGAGCGGCTTCGAATGCTGAAAAAACCTATGTCATAAATGTTAATAGATTAGATAATCGTGGAACTAATAATGATTTAAAAAGTTTGATATTAAACTCTGGAAAAATAAAGTTAAATTTTGATAAAAATACTTTAGAATATAAAATAAAAACTTATAAATTATCTTCAATTGATGTAGAAGCTTTATCTGTCGATGAAAAAGCAACTGTAAAAATAGAAAAACCAGATGAAATTATTATTGGAGAAAATATTATAAATATAACTGTTACTAGTGAAGATGGCAATGAAAAAATATATAAAGTTACATTGAATAATGTGGACTATGATATAGATACAAGTTTAAAAGATATTGAAATTTTTGGATGTGATGAAGAACTAGAATTTGATCCAAAAGTATTTGATTATGAAATTATATATAAGTCAAAATATAAGGATTCTATTGTAATTAAACCTATTATTAATACAACAGATGAAGATGTAAAAATAGATGAGCCATTGCTTGAAAAAACTTCAATAATTGAACCAGGTGCAGTAGTACAGATAAGAGTATATGCTACTGATGGAACTGAAAGTATGTATACTATTACATTCGTTAAAGATACAAGAATAAACTTTTTCTTCCTGCTAGGACTTATAATATTTATTGTATTATTAGTAATATTTATAAAAT
>CASEVQ010000051.1 GCA_949291455.1 uncultured bacterium | reverse complement strand
CAGTAAAAAAGAGTAAATTTTCTTCACAATGTTAATTTGATATAATTACTACATAATAAAAAGGTGGTAAGTAGTATGAATAGAAAAATGAGAAGAGAATTAAGAGAAGATAAGAATTTAGTAAAGGAATTATATTCTATTATTAATAAATATCTTTCACGACTACTAAATATGTTTAATAATTTAACTGATACTAGAAATCAAAGTTATGTTACTTATAAGATGAAAACCATCTGTGTTACTAGACTATTTGGACTTCTTTGTGGTTTGACTACTATGACTGATATTTCTTCTGATAATTTTAACTCTGATCATTGTATTAAAAACCTATCTAAAATATGTAATCAAAATTTAGAAGAACTTCCATATTGGGAAACTATTCAAGATGTATTTATAAATATAAAAACAGATGAATTAAGAAATATTCAGAAATATATTGTTAAAACTCTAATTTGCTCTAAAATGTTTGATAAATATAAATATGATGGATATTTTCAAATTGTTGTTGATGGAACTGGTTTATCCAGTCATAATTATAACTTAAATAACAACTGCATTAAGAAAAAATATAAAGATGGAAAAATTGCATATTGTAAATATGTCTTAGAATGTAAACTGATTGTTGGTAATATTGTTATTAGTTTAGATAGTGAATGGATAGAAAATGTTGATAACTTAAATGAAAATCAAAAACAAGATTGTGAGATTAAAGTTTTTGAACGAATGGCCAAAAGAATTAAGAAAAACTATCCAAAACAAAAATTCATTATTACTGCGGATGCTTTATATTCTACATCTCCTGTGATTAATATTTGTAAGCATAATAAATGGAAATATATATTTAACTTAAATGATAGATTAAGAACTGTTTTTAAAGATTTCAATGATTATATTGAATACTTTAATGATTGTTCTGTTAAAAATTATTTTCTTAATATCAATTATAAATATAAAAATCACAAATTCAATATAATAAAATTTACTGAAATTAATAAGAAAAAATCTACTAATTTTCATTATATTACTAATCTAGAAGTTGATGATAATAATATTAAGCAAATAGTTCATTTAGGAAGAAATCGTTGGAAAATTGAAAATCAAGGCTTTTATAATCAAAAACATAGAATCTTTGATATAACTCATTTATGTTCTAGAAATGATACTGCATTAAAAAATCATTATTTTTTCATTCAATTTGCTCATACAATTCGACAATTATTAGACTTGGGAAATATTTTAGTGAAATCTCTTAATCTCAAAATAAAAGAAGTAAGTGCTCTTATTCTTAAATCACTTACCTCTACAATCTCAGTTCTTAATAATTTAAAAACCAACTTTCAATTAAAATTTGATGATTAGATTATACTATATTTGTTCTTTGAAATCACTACTTTTTTTTCAATTTTACACTTTTTAGTGTCTTTTTGCCGGGGTTTTAAATTCTTTTTGCCGGGGTTTTAAATATCCTAATTTTGTGAAGAAAAAAATATGAATAATAATTTTTCCCTTTATTTCCATATTTTTCTTTTTTATTTTTTTTTACTCTTTTTTACTGTTATTTTTTTAAATTACCAAACGTATTTATCTAATATAAATTAACTTAAGTATTGTAAGTTTTATTTTTATTTAAAATGTATCATTTTGCCAGATACACAGGACATTTATGCATAAGCAAAAATTTATTTAAATTAAAATCCATTGTATAATTTAAATAATTAAAGAAGGTATACCTACGAACAATAAAATAGATGAGTTAATTAATAGTATTAATAATTTATCTAATTTTTACATTTTACTTATTTAAATTTTATTGCTATTAAAAATACGTAAAATAGTTTAATAAATCATATATGTAACATTGACTTATAAAAAAACAAACATTATACTTGAATTAAATACAATAAAGAAATATTATTGTGTAAAAAATGTTTAAAACAATTGTAAAATTAAGAAAGGAAATGAAAAATGAAAAAGAAAAAAATTATTGTTATTGAAATTATAGTAATTGTTATTTTATTTATAATTGCCACATTATTTTTTATTAAACAATATAATGAAAAATTAGGACACAATAAAGTAGAAACACCAGAATCTGCTAATCCATCAGATGATTCATCAGAGTCAGATCCAACAGTTGATGGATCAAAAGATAAAATTTCTGGAAATAAATTAGGAAACTTTGATTTAAAATTTTTAAAACTTGAAAATCAAAAAGAAAACAAACTATATAGTCCTTTATCTATAAAATATACATTATCTATGCTTAGTGATGGAGCTATGGAAAATTCAAAAGTACAAATTGATAATGTACTTGGCGATTATAAAGCAAGAAAATACTCGAATGATGAACACATGTCATTTGCTAATGCTTTATTTGTAAAAAATACAAATACTGAACTTGTAAAAAAAGAATATATTGAAACTTTAAAAAACAAATATAATGCTGATGTTGTTTTTGATTCATTTGAAAATTCAAATAATTTAAATAGTTGGGTTAATAATAAAACATTTAATTTAGTTGATGACATAATTGATGATGAAACAATTGCCAGACTTGATTATATTATAGTAAATGCTTTAGCAATTAATATGGACTGGAAGCAAACTATTCAAGCAACATCAAATAATTATGAAAAAATGTATAGTATTAGCTATAATCATGAAAAATATAATTATCAAATTCCAGTAATTATGAGTGATGAAGATTATAGCAGTTTGTTATTTGATGATCGCATTAATGCTAAATCTGTAGAATTATCTGCAGCAATAAATAATTATGATATAGTAAATATATTAGGTGAAGAAAATATTAGACAAACAGTTGGTAAAGAGTATGATGAGTGGAAAATAGATGGTGATTGTGTATTCACTTATGACACAAACATCTTTTTGGATAAATATATCAAAGAACTAAATGAAAATTATAAAAAAGTATATAGCTCTACAGATTTTATGATGTATGATGATGAAAATATAAAAGTATTTGCCAAAGATTTAAAAGAAAACAATGGAATAACACTACAATATGTCGGAATTATGCCTAAAAATGAAAGTTTAGATAATTATATTGAAAAAACAAATGCTGAAGAAATAAATACAATAATTAGCAATTTAAAAGAAATTAAAAGTGAAAATTTTAAAGAAGGTGTAATAACTGAAATAACTGGATTAATTCCACTTTTTAACTTTGAATATACTTTAGAATTAGAAGATGATTTGAAAAGAATAGGAATTGAAGATATTTTTACAGATAAGGCTAATTTGTCTGGTATAATAGATGGGCCTTCCAAAATTGTTTATGCATCACATAAAGCAAATATAGAGTTTTCAAACGATGGAATAAGAGCTGCTGCAGCAACAGTAATGGGGGGTGCAGGAAATGCAAGTTGCGGATTTGAATATTTATATGATGTACCAATAGAAAGAATTGATATAACTTTTGATAAACCATATATGTTTTTAATTCGAGATAAGGAATCTGGCGAAGTTTGGTTTATTGGTACTGTCTATAATCCTATAGAAAAATAGCTATATTAATTTTAATATATCCATATTTAAATAAAAATAGACTTTTAATAAGTCATTTTTATTTATTGCGTAATTAATTTTGTATAGTTTTTAATTTGCTAATAATTTCTTATTGAATAGAATAATTCTTTTTAATATTTTCAATTTGTAAGCAAACTAAAAGTAGATTACGCTTTTATCATCTACTTTTAATTTCAAATTTAATAAAATTTTTACTTGCCTATTATGTTTACCAGGATCCGCCGCCTCCACCGCCAGATCCGCCTCCAGAAATTCCACCACCTGATGAACTACTTGAAAATCCTCCACTTGAAAAATTTGATAAACTAAAGCGCATATTGTTTTGAGTTATTTTAATGGTAGAATTTATAAATGTTTCAAAGGTGGAAATATCAAATGTATTATAACTACTATTATACCAATAAGGAGGCATTAAAGTTATAGATTCAAATTTTTTAATCCATTTATCAGATATTCCTAATACATAAGTATATGGTAAAATGTCATAAAAATAATTAGGATTATCCGAAATAATTGTTTCTAATTTTTCTTTTTCCACTGTTTCTAAAAACGTTTTAAATCCTTTTATTTTTCCTAATATCTCAATTCCATATTTAGTTCTTTTTGGCATTAATGAAGAAAATAATATCATTCCAATTAAACATATTATACCTATTATGAAGCCTAAAGTATATATATAATTATTCAATACTATTTCTTTTATCGGTAACATAATCAATAAAATTATTATTGCTATAACTATAAAAATGTTTCTAAATATAAATGGTAATTTAATAATTATTGGTGTAAAAATTGCACAGACAAAAGCTAATGTTAAAAAACTAATTAAATCTGAATATTCCAATATAGGAACAGCAATGATTATTATTGTAGAAATAGCAATTAATAACATTATAATTATTTTTTTTAATGTGTTTTTTTCTAAAATCTTACTTATATTTTCTTTTTTATTCATATTATCTAGTATTTTACTATTAGTTATATAAAAATTATTAATTAATTCTCTTTCAGTAACTTCTTCTCTTCCTGATTTAAATAATCCATCAAAAAATATTTTCTCATTAATATTTGTCCCATTATATTCTTTTATTTTTTTTATGATAAAGTTATTTTTTTTATTTGATTTTATTTCAGAATTTTCATAGTTAACTTCGTTATTAATATTCTTATAAATATCCAACATATTTTCATAATATTTTATTTTCTTTGAATTTGGATTTATTCTTTTTTCTTCTTCTATTTTATTTTGCAAGCTAGTTATTTTTTTATTAGCTCTAATTTTAGCTTGTTTTTTTATTTTTAGCTTTTCTGAATCTATTTCAATAACTTTATCACTAATTTCAATAAATCCTTTATTTGCTAAGGCAATCAGTAATGAAGTTACATCTTTATTAGTAGCTTTTCCCTTATACATAAAACCTACTTCTAAACTATTTAAACCCTCTGGTGGGTTGAATTCAATTGTTTCTACAATACAACTATCACGACCATATTTATACCATAAAATTAAAGAAATAATTAAACTTAAAATAGGTATTATAAACATCAAATAAACTAATATTTGAGGAACAAAGCTAGCATTTACAAAATATCCTTCTGGTAATTCACATCTTATTGTTAGCGCTTCTCCTACTTCTAAAATGTTATTATAGCTACCAGTTATTGTATTCCCATTAACATTGTATTTTATATTATTATTACTAATTGACCCAAACTTTCCGGATGAAAAACCTAATTTACTAACTTCAAACTCTTTAGGCATAATAATTGTAAATGTGATATTTCCAATTACGGTATCCCATTCATTTCCAATTAAATTGTAATACAATTCATCATAATCTTTTATTGAATCTTTACCTAAATTATATTTATATTTTATTACATATTTTTGTTCACCAGTTAAAGTTTTATTGACATTTCCTATTTGTATTTTATAATAATCTTTTACTTTTGATAATGAGTATTCATTATCGACACTAATATCTTTTACTTTTGCATAATTAATACTAGTTGTGCCATTTAATCTAACTATTGTATTTTTTAATGGTATCGTTCTATATATTCCATGTTTTGGAACATTAAAATAAGCAGTAATTGTTTCAGTTATTTCAAAGACATTGTTTTCGTTGACTACTACGTTTACGTCATATTTATCTATAACATAATCATAGGATTTATATTTATAATTTTTACTAGGAGTAAGACTATCCGAATCACCTATTACATTGTCATTAGTCTCATTTGATAAAAGATAATATTGTATATTATTAATATTATCTTTATCTAAAATACTTAAATTAGATATTTGATTAAAAGCATTAAAAGTTATGTCTGAAACTTCTTTTAAATTATTTGTATTGTTAATACTTTGTTTTATTAATGCACAAGTACTTATTGGGCAAATTAATAAAAAAGATATTAAAATTATGGAGAATATAAAAATCTTTTTTACTTTTTTTTTCATTGCAACCTCCACAATTATAATTCTATTTTAACATTTTTTCTTTCGGTTTCACTTGCCGAAAACATTTCTTTAGTTTTAAAGCCAAACATTTTTGAAAAAATATTACTAGGAAACATTTCAACTTTATTATTATAAAGTCTAACAACTGCATTATAATATTTTCTTGAATTAGCTATATCATCTTCGATTTTTGATAGTTGATTACTTAAATCTTTAAAGTTTTCATTTGCTTTTAATTCAGGATATGCTTCTGCTAATGCCATAATTTTTTCAATACTACTAGATAGTTTTTCATTTGTCTTTATTTTTTTGTCATCTGTCATTTTATCATAAGTATTACTTCTTAATTCAACAATTTCTTTTAAAGTACTATTTTCGTGTTTTGCATAACCTTTTACTATTTCAACAACATTAGGAATTAAATCCCATCTTTTTTTTAAATAAACATCCATCGTAGAAAAAGTTTCTTTTACTTTGTTATTTAAATTTACAAAACTATTATATAAAGAAAAAATATAAATAACTGTTAAAAGTATAATTGCAATTATAATATAAAACCACATAATTTCACCTCCTATTATTTATTAATTATATATTATCATATTTTTTTTATTTTTAATATTTTATTTAACAAATTTATTTTATTTTTATTTATACTGTTGATTTTTTTTGAAAGTGCACAATTAATGTGCAGTTAGTTTTAAAAACATATATAATATCTTCTTAAGCAATTTGTTTGGCATTAAAGGAGGTATT
>CASEVQ010000050.1 GCA_949291455.1 uncultured bacterium | reverse complement strand
TTTAATAATTTTTTATAAAATTTCACATTTATATGTTATTATTATTTAGTAGAAGAATTGTGGTGATTTTTATGGATCAAGAAAAAATTTCAAATATAATTAAAGAAATAAGAAAAAAAAATAATATGACACAAAAAGAATTTGCTAATAAATATAATGTAACTTATCAAGCTGTATCAAAATGGGAAAATGGTAGAAATTTACCTGATATTTCTATTTTAAAAAAAATATGCGATGATTATAAAATAGATTTAGATGATGTATTTTCTTGTAAAAAGGATAATAGAAAAAATTATGTGTTTTTTACTAGTTTAATGATTTCATTAGGAGTTATTGCTTTTATTAGTATTATGTTTTTCATGTCTCGTGATAACGATTTTAATTTTAAAATGTTATCTACAAATTGTCGTAATTTTACAATTTCTGGAAGCATTGCTTATAATCAAAATAAGTCGTCTATATATATATCAAATGTAGAATATTGCGGTGGCGACGATAATACAATGTATCAACTTATTAGTTGTTCTCTTTATGAGAAAATTGGTAATGAGAAAATTTTGATAACTGATTGCGGTAGCCAAGAAAAGATAACTTTAGAAGATTTTTTTAAACAATTTAAAATTAATGTAGATGATTATAAACAAAATTGTAAAGATTATTTGGAAAATAGTTTGTATTTAGAAATAAAAGCTATAGATGATGATGAAAAAGTCGTTGTATATGAAGTACCTTTAAATTTAGAAGATAGTTGTAAATTTTAAATTCAACTTAAAGTTTAGTTATTCAACTTTAAGTATATTGTTTATTTTTTCTTCCTTTGTTATACTGATATTATATTGGAGGTAGTTATGAAAAAAAATGTTATTATTGTGATTTTTATGGTTATTGTTGCTGCTTTTGGTGTATTTGCAGTTTATGAGAAATCAAAAGATGCTCTTGAGAAATCTGATGGTGAAAAATTCAGTGAAGAATATACGGAAATTGATAGTGACAATCCTTTTGTTTATCGTAGCTTAAGTGAAATTAATAAAATTTTGGAAAATGGTACAGGTATTGTTTATTTAGGATTTCCAGAATGTCCTTGGTGTCAAAGATATGTTGTTTATTTAAATGAGGTAGCAAAAGATTATGAATTAGAAAAAATATATTATGCTAATATTTTAGAGGATAGAAACAATAAAACAGAGGATTATCAAAAGACAATTAGCTTAATTGGTGAATATTTACAATATGATGAAGAAGGTAATAAGAAAATCTATGTTCCTAGTATTATAGCAGTTTATAAAGGTGAAATAGTTGGATTTGACGATGAAACTTCATGGGATACAAAAGGATTTGATACACCTGATGAATATTGGGATACAGATAGTGTTAATGCGTTAAAGAGTAGACTAGAAGAAATGATTGCTAAAGTAAGTAATAATCTTTGTACAGATTGTAATGATTAATAAAAAATTATTGTTATAATAATTTTTTTTTGGTATTATTTTAATAGAGGATAGTCTATGAGAAAAAGAAGTAAAAAATTTAAAAGTAGTATTGTATTTTTGTTTATATTATTATTATTTTTTATTTTAAATATTGATAATGATTTTATCGATAAAATAAAAACTAATATATTTCCTAATAATATTGAAAGTAATAATCATAATAATGAAAAGATTGAAAATAATTATTTGACGGTATATTTTCTTGATGTTGGACAAGCCGATTCTATTTTAATTAAAAGTAAAGATAAATATATGCTGATTGATGCTGGAAATAATGCTGATGGTAGTTTGTTGGTAGATTACTTTAAAAAATTAGGAATTACAAAATTTGATTATGTTATTGGTACTCATGTACATGAAGATCATATTGGTGGAATGGATGATATTATAAATAATTTTGATATTGGTACTTTTTATATGCCTGATGTAATTACAACAACTAAAACTTTTGAAGATGTTTTAGATGCATTAGCTAGTAAAAATGTTTATTTTGATGTACCTGAAATTGGTCAATCTTTTTCATTAGGAGAATCAACTATTGAAGTAATATATGTTGGAAATGATGATTCTGATTTGAATTTAACTTCTATTGTTTTAAAATTGATATACAACGATGTTTCATTTTTATTTACTGGTGACATATCTAGTGAGATAGAAAATTTAATTTTAAATTCTTCAATTGATAGTGATGTTTTAAAAATTGCTCATCATGGTTCTAAATATAGTAGTTCTTTTGATTTTTTAAACAAAGTAAACCCTAAGTATGCTGTTATTTCAGTTGGCAATAATAATAGTTATAATCATCCTGATGATATAACTTTAGAAAGGCTTAATCAACTTAAAGTAAAAACTTATTTGACTTCGAAAGATGGAACTTTAATTTTTACATCAGATGGTGATAAAATAAACGTTCAAACAGTGGATGTTTCAGTTGATGGTAATTAGAAGGTGAATTTATGTATTATTCAGTTGATAGAATAGAAGATGATATTGTTGTTTTAGAAAATATTAAAAATAATGAAATAATAGAAATAAATATTTCTTTACTTCCAAAAGTAAAAGAAAGTGATATAGTAATATTTAGAAATGGCAAATATCAAATAGATAATAAAGCTAAATTAGAAAGAATTAAAATTATTAAAGAAAAGTTAAGTAAATTAAAGAGGTAGATTTATGAATGTAAAAATACATGGCATTTACAAGCATTTTAAAGGTAATTATTATATTGTTGAAGATATTGCAATGCATTCAGAGTCAGGAGAAAAAATGGTTATTTATCGTGGTCTATATGATAATAATGAACTTTTTGTAAGACCAATTGATTCTTTTTCATCATTAGTAGATAAAAATAAGTATCCAGAATGTAATCAGAAGTATCGATTTGAATTGCAAGAAGTTTTTAGTAAAAATAATATAAAATAAATATTGTTTAAATATTGTGGATAGAATTTTATATGTATATTTTTCATTTTTATTATTATGTGGTATACTATATATTAGATAAGTTGTTTATAGGAAGTGGTTTTTATGTTTATTGGTAGATATAATAAGTCATTAATTATTACATATATAGGAGTTGCTTTTGCAATTTTAGGAATGTATTTTGCTTTTTCATTGGAACAAAAATATTCTATGATATTTTTGATTTTAGCGGGAATATGTGATTTGTTTGATGGGAAAGTTGCTAGAATGTGTAAAAGAACAAAAGATGATATTTTGTTTGGTATACAATTAGATTCTTTGGCTGATATAATTAATTTTGTTGCTTTTCCAATTGTTTTTGGTTATGCACTTGGTTTAAATGAATGGTATCATATATTAGGATATATTCTATTAGCAATGGCTGGTATTCAAAGATTATCTCATTTTAATGTTTTAGTTAGTAATAAGAAAGATGATGCACCAGTAAAGTTTTATAATGGTTTACCTGTAACATCTACATCTGTTACTTTTCCTTTTATATGGTTATTATCTAATTGGATGACAAGTTCTGTATATCATATTATCTATATTATTTTAGTTTATTTAACAGCATTTTTATTTGTTGCTAATATTAAGGTTCCTAAACTTAAGGGAAAAGCTTATCCTATTTTAGCAATTACTGCTATTGTGTTTATATTAATTTTTATATTTATTTAGGATATTTATGAGTAAAGTGGTTATAAGAAAAACTGGAGAAATTTATCAAGAAAATTATCCTAAGGGTGCAACTTTTTTGTATGACAATACTTTTGGAAAAATAATTTTGTGGTTTGCTACTAAAAGATTTTTTTCATTATTAGTTGGAAAATATATGAATACTAATATTTCTACTAAACACATTTCTAAATTTATTAAGTGTAATTCTATTGATATGAAAGAATATCCTAAAAAAAAGTATAAATCATTTAATGACTTTTTTTCTAGAAAAATAGATTTAACTAAACGTCCTTTTTCAAAATTAAATAATGATTTTATAGCACCTTGTGATTCAAAATTACTTGTGTATAAGATAAATAAAAATAGAACTTTTAATGTAAAAGGAAAGAAATATACTCTTTGTGAAATATTAAGAGATGAAATACTTGCTAAGGAATATAATAATGGCTATTTTATGGTGTTTAGACTGTCTGTAGATGATTATCATCGTTATCACTTTATAGATAGTGGTATTGTGTTAGAAAATAGAAAGATTAATGGTAAATTTCATACAGTTGGTCCAATTGCATTTAGAAATCATAAAGTTTTTCAAGAAAATCAGAGAGAATTTTCAATTTTAAAGACGAAAAATTTTGGAAAAGTTATATACATGGAAGTAGGAGCTTTAATGGTTGGTAAAATTGTTAATAATAAGATAGATAAATTCATAAAGGGAGAAGAAAAGGGCTATTTTTTATTTGGTGGATCTACTGTTATTGTAATAGTAAAAGAAAATGTTATAAAAATTGATGATGACATTTTAAATAATTCTTTAAATGATATTGAAACTAAAGTAAAGTTTGGAGAGAAAATTGCAAAGAGGGTAGTGGTTAAAAATGATAAAACTTAAAAAAGCAATACTTATAATTCATGGATTAGCTGGTGGTACTTATGATGAAGAAATTTTAGCTAATTATTTACAATTAAATAATAAATTTGATGTCTATTCTTTTACATTACCGGGGCATGATGTTAAAATAAGACAAAAAGCAACATGTGAAGCTTGGATAAAGGAGTCAGAAAAACAGCTAGAATTTTTAATTAATAACGGATATAAAAATATATATGTAATAGGACATAGTATGGGTGGAGTTATAGCATGTCATTTGGCATCTAAATATAAAGAAGTAAAACGTTTAGTCTTAGCAGCTCCGGCTTTTTCGCATATAGCATCAGCTGAAGAAGGGGGGTTACTCAATGCTACTTTAAAATGTCCAAATTTAATAAAATCTTATAGTTCTAATGAATTTTTTACAAGAATTAGAAAACTTCCCATTACAGCATTACCAGAGTTTATGAAACTTATAAAAAAATATCAAGATACTCCAGATGATATAAATATTCCTGTGTTATTATTACAAGGAGATATGGATCAGTTGGTACCTTTTTCGTCATCAGAAAAAGTTTTTGACAAATTTCCTAGTAAGAAAAAAGTTTTTGTCAGGGTTAAAGGATATTATCATGATTTGTTTAAAGGGAAAAAAGTTCAATTATTGTGTAGAGAAGTAGAAAAGTTTTTAGAAAGTTGGAAAGTATTAATAAAAGTTGAAAGAAAAGAAATATAATATATTTACAAATAAAAAATATATAGTAAAATTATTTTAAGGAGAGAAATAATAAATGAATGAAGATTTAATTAAAAATGCTGAAGAAAGAATGTTAAAAGCTATAGAAAATGTTGAAAAAAGATTTACAACCGTAAGAGCTGGTAGAGCTAATCCTAATATATTAGATTCTGTAATGGTATCTTATTATGGAGTTGATACTCCATTAAAACAGTTAGCAACAATATCTGTTCCTGAAGCACGTCAATTGCTTATTAAACCATTTGATCGTAGTTCTTTACATGCTATTGAAAAGGGAATTTTTGAAGCAAATTTAGGTATTACGCCAAATAATGATGGGGAATCAATTAGAATTATTATTCCCCCTTTAACAGAAGAAAGAAGAATTGAATTGACAAAACAAGCGAAAGTTATTGCTGAAGAAGGAAAAGTTGCTATTAGAAATATTAGAAGAGATATGATAGAAGAAATTGAAAAAGAAAAATTACCAGAAGATGTAGAAAAATCTAAAACTAATCAAATACAAGATTTAGTAAATGAATATAATAAATTAATTGATGAAAAATTAAAAGAAAAAGAAGAAGAACTACTTAGTGTGTAGTTCTTTTTTTATAAATGTTGAGTTATAATACATATGTTACAAATTTAAAATAAAAAAAGATACCAATCTGGTATAATTGAGTTGTGAAACAAAAATTATATAGAAAGAGTGGTATCTATGACAATTATAACAGAAGAAATGAGATTTAGAAAGAGATTATGTGAATTTGCATTAAAAAATGGTGTAACAAAAGCTGCAAG
>CASEVQ010000049.1 GCA_949291455.1 uncultured bacterium | reverse complement strand
GTAGAAATGAATTCACATCAGTTGAAGATTTAAAAAGAAAGTTAAAAAGATATAATGCAAGATATAATAATACAGCAAAAAAAGTATTAGGATTTAAAAGTCCAAATGAAATAATAAAAGAATATAAACTTAATTATACTGTTGCTTAAATCAAGCGTATAAAAAAGATAATAATATTTTTTTATAATTATTTAGTAAGTAACAAAGGTATATTTTTTACAAAAGTGTAACATATGATTGATTTCTCTAGAATTCTTCTTTTTTTATATGCATATATTTTGTTGACAATATATAAAATGTATTATAAAATATTTTTGTTAAGGATAATTGGGTCTATAGCCAAGTGGTAAGGCATGGGACTGCAACTCCCCGATCGTTGGTTCAAATCCGACTAGGCCCTCCAATATGATAGGAAACTCGAACTAATACACTTCGAGAGTAATAAATGCTAACTAGAAATAGTTAGTTTTTTTGTGTTATAAGAAATTTATTATACTCTAAAAAAGGATAAATATTATAAAATAATAAATCTTAATAAATGAATCATTAAAATACAGATTTAAAGTTATATGGGATTTTCGTAAAGTAAAATATACTATTAGCATAGAAATTTTGAAAAAATGGATAAGACAAATTTAATTTATATTGATTCTTATAGAATACTTCTAAAAAAATAAATATTTCATTTTTTATTATTTATATGATTATAGAATAATATTAATTTGTTTTGTTAAAATTTTTCCTTTATTTTAACAATAGTTTGCTATATAATTATTGTTTAATATTAATAAAATTTTCTTATTTCTTCATCTTTTTGTTAATTCATCTAGAACAAGAGAAAAAATTGTTTATTGTGCTACTAAATAAAAAATTATATGAATTTCTGAAAAGAAAGATTTTGTTCAAATTTTTATGTAATAAGCAAATTTAATTATTATGGTGAAAATATTATTTGTGTTATTAATTATTTAATAAATAATTTTTAAAGGCATTATATGATAAGTAAGAGATTATTATTGCTACATTATTTTTTGACTAAATTTATTAAAATTTATAATAAAAAAAGAAACTATAAGAGTTTCAAATTACTTGTATTTATTTATAAAATTTTTACAAAATAAGTTTTGAATTTTGGCTTTTTAGTTAATACGTATTAATCTATTACATAGTTAAGATTATTTCTAAATGTTATCATTAATTTTTCAATTAATTCTTGATTAGTTATTTCTAATAAATCTTCATTTATGTATTCACAGAACATAATATTTGTATAATCATCTTGATCAATTAAATAAACATAAAATTTATTCTCTAATGTTGTTGTTGTTGCAACTGTGTATTTTTTATTATCTGATAA
The DNA here is from genome assembly GCA_949291455.1 of uncultured bacterium. Taxonomy (GTDB): domain Bacteria; phylum Bacillota_I; class Bacilli_A; order RF39; family UBA660; genus RUG13868. Next base: position 4,903 of record CASEVQ010000049.1, on the reverse strand, counting down.
TATTAAAGTTTCACCTTGTCTTAACATTTTGTTTTACCTCCATTTAATTGTTTTTTTGTAATAATAAATTCAAGTTTTCAAACTGATATATAATTTCTTTATATTTTTCACTGTATTTAAATGTTTTAATAACAAATGTTCCGGCACTAATACTTAATAACGTGCATATTTGATCTAAATTTTGAAAATATTGTTTAAGTGTTTCGATTGAATAAATTGAATTTAATTCATGCCTAACTGTTTCATTAGTATTTAAATCATTGAAATAAATTTCAATGGATGCACTTAAAATACAAGTTGCAGCTATTATTGAAGAAATTGTTTTTTTCTTACTTTCATCCGGTGATACTTTTTCTATTTGAAAAATTGTAAATTTTCTTTGTTCATTTTGATTTTCTGATAATTCATTTTTTTGTAATTCGTTCATAAAAAATCCTCCTATCTTTTTATACCACTGCCATTATTATTTAACATTGCTTTTAATTCTGTTTGTTTTTGATATTCTTTTTTCCAATCAAAGGAAATATTACCGTGATTATTTCTGGTAGTTGCTTCCATTAGTCTAGCAATATCACCATTATATTTATTTTGACCATCATACATAACAAACTCTTCTATAAATTGTATAATGGAAATATCTTTACCATTTTTTAGAGTTATCATACCATTTTCGGGAATGTAAGGTGAAAAATATTCTTGTATGTATTGTACTGCAGAAGTTTCTGCACCATTTGGATATCTTAATTTTCTTTCCATTAAAGTAGGATTTAAATAATTAGTAATTTTTACTGGATCAAAACTAATACTTTCATTGCCATTGTTTATAGTTACTAAATCTTGATTTCGTTTAGTAGTTGCTTCTAATAATCTAGCAATATCGCCGTTATATTTAGTTTGTCCTTCGAACAAGACAAATTCTTCTATAAATTGTTTATATGAAATTCTAGTACCATTTTTTAAAGTAAAGAAGCCGTCCTCTGGAATGAATGGATAAAAATATCTTTGAATATACTGTTCTGCAGAAGTTTCTGCACCATTTGGATATTTTAGTCTTTTTTTCATTAAGATAGGATTTAAAGTTTCACATATGTTTAATCCATTTACTGTGTAATTATTTTGTGAATTTAAATTACTAATTTGTTGCGTGTCTACTGGTTCTTGATATGATAATATTTTGTCTCTAGCTGCAATATCAAAACAATATTTATCTGTATCTATTCCATAAGTTTTTGATTCTTCTTTTATTGCTTGTTTTACATTTTTTAAAAAATTGTGATCAAATTTTAGGATTTTATTAGTCAGTGGATCAATAACTTTGGAAATATCAGAGGAATATACACTTATTTCATTACCATTTCTTGTTGGAATTTTGATTGTTGGTGAATTTTTAGGATCATCCATTAAAGAATTTATAAATTGATCCATTTTTTTATCAATACAATGTTTAACATATCTTCTAAAATTTTCATTTGTAAGATCACTGTTAATTAAACCATATGCATCGTAAAATTGTTTTTCTTTTCCTTTTTGAATATACCATTCAATATTTTTTTGATACCTTTTAATTAGGTTATCAGTTATTTTAATCGATAAATATTCTTGTAAGGCTATTTTTTTGTTTTTATAATTAAATAATTTTTTTTGGTGATCAAAAATCCATTTATTTCTACATTTTGTTATTGCTTTTTCAATTGCTTCTTGTCTAATTTTATTAAATGATGTATTTTTTCCATTAGGTAATTTTGCTGGTTCTGATCCGTATCCTATCCAACCATCTATTTTTCCTGTCAATATTGGCGGTTGATGAATTTGTTCAAATATTTCAGCATGTTCTTTTTTTATTTCTCTTAAAATTTTAATATATTGTGGTAAGTTTTCTGTATTAGAATATATGACTATTGTATCATCACGATTTCCAAATTCATCATATTTAAAATAAAAAGGGATATTTCTTTCTAGACATTTATCAACAAATGCTGAAGTAATTATTTCAGTATGAATACTTTCCGTATTTAAGTATAATCTATGTTCTACTTTAAAGTTAGCTTCTTTTCTTGCCTTTAAATACCTTGAATTAACATGACGCCATCCAGAATAATTTCCTAATGATTGCCAACCATATTTTTCAATTAATTCATTATCACTTTGATTTACTAATGCTAAAAATTCTTTATATGTTTTTACATCTGGTAAAGTTTTTAAATATTCTCTTAGTTGATAATAATCTTTTTCAATACTACTATGCTGAATTAACCATTCAATTTGAGCATCTGTTAAACTTAAGACATTATCTTTCCATATTTTAAATAATTTAGCATAAAAGTTATCTTTAATTTCAGAATAGTACTGACCTTCTTTATACTTTTTTTCATCAGTTTGTGTTCTTGCCAAGTATTCGTAAATATCTTTTCCTTCTGCAAAAGCATTAATGATATTTGTTATTAATGATTCATCATCTATTGGATTACTAATATAATCATACATGTCTTTAAAAAAGCTCATATATTACCTCCATATTTATTTTTTCTATTGTTAATTTTATTATATCATTTAAATAAAATTTTCAATAGTATTTATTTGTTTTTATACTTTTATTTATTCGTTATTTAAAATTTGAACATTTTTTTTAAAAATTATAAGTTTATTTTTGATTTTTTAAAAAAATTAGGTATTTTTCAAAAAACAATTAATAATTTAATTGAGGAGGTGATTCATGAAGAAATATGTTTGTGTGCTACAAGATGGAATGAAAGATTGTGGTGTTTGTTCGTTACAGTCAATAGTTAAATATTATAATGGATATGTATCACGTGAATATTTGAGGATGATAACTAATACAACTACTGAAGGTGTTAATGCATTTTCTTTATTAGAAGCAGGAAGAAAATTAGGTTTTGATACAAAAGGTGTAAATGGTGAGGTTTTTGATATAGATGATAGATTCCTTCCTTGTATTGCACATGTAATTATAGACGATAAATTTAAACATTTTGTTGTTATTTATAAAATTAATAGAAAACGAAATTATATAATTATAGCAGATCCTAGTAAAGGTATTTTAAAAATGACAAGAGAGCAGTTTTTAAAAATATCAACTAATAATTATTTGTTTTTAATTCCTAACAAAAAAATACCATATATAAAAAATGAAAACTATTTTAAAAGGACAATTTTAGATTTTGTATATAAAAACAAAAATGTTTTTATTGTTATAATAGTAGTTTCTATTTTATATACATTATTAAATATTTTAGTTTCTTTTAATTTTAAATTTATTATTGAAAAGTCATTAACATTTAGTTCAAAATCAAATCTTTATTTTTTATTTTTTATTATGCTTTTGATATATATATTAAAGGATATAGCTGAATATTTTCGAAATAGACTTTTAAATTTTATAAATCATAAATTGGATTGTTCTTTAATTAATAATGCATATTTTCACATTTTATCACTTCCTCATCTTTATTATAAGAATAGAACTTCTGGTGAAATTATATCTAGGATTAATGATTTAAGTGAAATAAGGGATTATATTAGTCATATTATAATTACTTTTCTAGTAGATGCTATTTTACTTGTTTTTGTAGTAATAACATTATTTTTTATAAGCACAAGATTAACTTTTATTGTTTTGTTATTTGTTGTTATATATGTTTGTATAACTTATTTAGGTGATAAAATATTAGAAAAATCGACAAAAATAATGAAAGAAAATGAAGGACAAGTTAACTCCTATATGTTAGAAACAATTAATGGAGTTGATTCTATTAGGAGCCTTAATTCATTAAATTTTATTAACGATAAATATTCTTTATTATATAATAAATATTTATCTTCAAGTTACAATTTTAGCATTATAGCAAATATTCAAAAATTATTAAATGATGTAATTATTTCTGTAATGATATTGATAGTAATTTTATTAGGGGGAATAATTGTAATTGAAGGAGAGATTAGTCTTGCTGATTTAATAACATTTAATAGTTTAATATATTATTTTTTAGATTCTATAAAAAATGTTATTAGTTTTAATTATATAATAAGAAAATCAAAAATTATTATAGATAGAATTAATGAGATATTAGCTATAAATAAAGAAAATATTTATGATGATTCAAATAAAATTATATTATCTAATGGTAACATAAGAATAGAAAAACTTTCATATTCATATAATAATAAAAATTTTTTGTTTAATAATCTTTCACTTTTTATAAAAAGAAAAGAAAAAATAGTAATATATGGCTCTTCTGGAAGTGGTAAGAGTACATTAGGAAAAATTATTGCAAGATATATTCCAGTAGCTAGAAATAAAGTCTTTATTGATGGCATTGATATAAATGATTTAAATCTTTATTCAGTAAGAGAAAATATTACTTATGTCTCACAAAATGAAACATTATTTACTGATAGTATATATAATAATATAAATTTAAGGGAAACACGTGACAATAAGAAAATATTAAAAATTTGTAAGTATACTTTGGTAAATGAAGTAGTATCTAATAAATCAATGGGATATAATATGCTTCTTGAAGAAAACGGTGCTAATTTAAGTGGTGGTGAAAGACAAAGAATAATTTTGGCAAGAGCTTTTTTAAAAGAAAGTAGCATTTATATTCTTGATGAAAGTTTTAGTGAGATAGATATAAAAAGTGAAAGAAAAATATTAGAAAACATTTTTAAAAATTATAGTGATAAAACGATTATTGTTATAACTCATAGATTGGATAATAATTTTTTGTATGATCGAGCAATTAACATAGAGGATTTTAAATATGCAAATAAATGAATATCAAGAAAATTTTTATAATAAGGCTATAAATTTAAAAAAAATATTATTAATACTTTTAATATTTATTTTTGCAATTTTAATTATAATCATAAAAAATAATAATTT
>CASEVQ010000048.1 GCA_949291455.1 uncultured bacterium | reverse complement strand
TCATTACATCTAAATTTACTATAATAGCCATAATCTCCCCTCCTTTATATTGTTAAATCATTTTCTTCTTTATATTTTATTGCTTTTTTATATATTTCTGATAATACAATTAGGCCTACACCGAATATTAAAAATACCAATGTTACTACATACATAAGAAACATATATACTATTTCCCAGTTTTCAACATTATACTATTTACTAAGTACATTATCCCCATTATTATTGATGTTATATAACTTGTTTTTAATCTTTTAACATTTTGATTTTCAAATACTTTACTATTTTCTAAACTTTTAAATATTCCAATAAATTGAATTATTAAAATACTTGCTGGTATACTTGATAAATATAGTATTATTAAGCTTCTTAATGTATTGTCTGTATTAAAATAGCTAAATTCTTTTATTACAACAATTCCTCCTATTAGTACTACTAATAAACATATTATTAATAATATCCATAAAAATATTTTAATTATACTTGATAAACTTTTCTTTCCTAATATTTTCATTTTTATTTTTACTCCTTAATCATAATAATTAACTTTTTCTTCTATATTTATATTTTTATTGTTTAATATTTCTTTTGCTTGTTTTTTTGATATATTATATTCTTGCCAGTCCATTTTTTCTGTATTTAGCCATACACGTTGTTTATATAAATAATTTTCTGTTCTTATTACTATTTCTTCTTCTTTTGCATTTAATAGTCTTGTCATTTGCATTGTTGCATCTGTTCCTAAATCACATAAATAGTTTATATCAAAATTACTGTTTTCAGGCTCCTTAAAATATCTATCTATATTTTTTGTTGCTATAAAATTATCTATATTCATAAAGTTTAGTATTACATACATAAAACTTGTTATTATTATTCCTGTTTTTAATATATCTATATTTTTTCCTAATAATTTTATAATAATTGGTACAGATATTAGTATTTCCGTAATTAATACAAAATCTACAAGTATTCTTAAATATGTAAATCCATATGCTTCCTGATATAAGTTCATTCTATATATTGCTGATATTATTATTATAATTGTAAAAATTACAATAAGTAAGCTCATTGCTTTATTATAAATTATTTGTCCTTTTGTTTTTTCTTTTTTATTTATGTTTGCTATTATTAATATTATAAAGTTAATAAATGACACTACCATTAGTTGGAAAAATCCTTGTCTTGCATAATTTGAATAGTCAAATCCTTCTATATTACTTTTTTGCATAAACAAGTTTGTTATTTGTATACTACAAAATATTAAATATATTATATTTAATACTGTAAGTATCATATTTATTGTTAAATTTTCAAATTTAATTGAGATTTCTTTTTCTTCATTTTCTTTATTAAACATCGTATTTTCTTTTATTAAATTTATGAAAAGTCCTCCAAAAAGTAGAAATACGATAAATGCTACTGCTATTCTTGATATTAATACTATTATTCCATCAAATGATAGTATTTCTCCTATATTTACAAATACTTTATCAAAAATGTTTTCAAATACTGTATCTGCTGACATTAATAGTAATAATACTAATATTATAACTGGTATTGTGATTAGTAATGCTTTTCCTATACTTTTTATTTTCTCTATTTTTACATTTTCTTTTTTTCCTTCTGGGATTTTCATAAAGTCTATTACATCTGAAATGCACTCAAGCATTCCTCCGAATATATGGCTTATTTTTTTTAAGATATTTATGTTTTTTATATTCCCTTTGCATAAATACACACACATTATCATTCCTAAAATTGTTATTACAAATATATTTAATATATTAAATAGTAAGTTATTGAATATAAAATACGTGCTACTTAATAAAATTATTGGTATTGTAAATATTATTGCTTTTTTATTTGTTATTTTTTTATTTTTAGCAAGTAAATATAATAAATACATTACACATGCAATTACAAATATAAATACTGATATTCCGCCTGTTTTATTCCAAAATAATATTGACTGTAATATTGCTAATATTCCACTTACTCCTATAATAGTTTTCATGTTTCTTCCTCCTTTAACTTTTATTAGTATAAAACACTTTTTGTTCTTTGTCAATATTTTTTTATCGTTTTTCGATATTTTATTATCATTTTAAAACAACCTAGTTGTTTTTAGATTGTTTTCCCTTTTTTATTTCTTTTTCTTTTTTACTTTCTGCTTCATTTTTTCTAACTCTAAATTAGATAACTCTTTTGCTGAGAAATAATCTCCATTACTTATACATGAAACTATTAGTTTTAAAAAGTCAATATAATCTTCATCTCTTATCATTTTTCTCATTCCTTTTCTTTGTATTTCTGTATTAACTCATAATTCTTTTGTTTTTGGGTATAACTAATAGTGTACCTTAGCTGAATTAATACTACCACATGTGACACTTTATTTCAAGTCTTTTAGAGGATTTTTAGTAAAATTTTCCATATAATTTATTCCTATTATTAATGTGTTCACTATTCCTTCTAAGCTTGTTATACTTTTATTGATATTTCTAATGTTGGAGGTATTTTACATGGATTCATTTACAAAATTAGATATTGACAAACATTTTGGTAAAATATTTAGGGATTACCGTAAAAAAGCTAAAATTACTCAAGAAGATTTAGCTGAGGATTTAGGTATTTCTTTAAAATATATTTCACGAGTTGAAAATGGAAATAATGGTGTTAAAACTCAAAATTTGATACAATATATGAATATTTTAGGTATTTCTCCTAATCTTTTATTCGGCAAGTTTATGACACACCCTAACATAAGAAAAGATATGGATTTATATGAAAAAATTGCTAAATTATCTGAAGAGCAAAAAGAATTTATTTCTTCTATTATTGATTTAGTACAAAATTTAAAATAATTTATATAAAAAACAACGTATGAAATCATGCGTTGTTTTTATTATGATTATTCATTCCAAAATGCTTTATATGTTTTATATGCTGAATATATATCATATTTACTTGTTACTTCATATGGAGCATGCATTGAAAGTACTGGAACTCCACAATCTATTACATCTGCACCTTTATTAGCTATAATATATGCAATTGTTCCTCCTCCACCAATGTCTACTTTTCCAAGTTCTGCTACTTGGTATCTAATATTATTTTTTTCTAATACATTTCTTACCCAAGCTACATATTCTGCATTTGCATCTGATGCTCCTGATTTTCCTCTTGACCCTGTATATTTATTTAAGCTAATTCCCCTGCCAATAAATCCTGCATTTGTTTTATCTGATACTGATGCATATAATGGGTCAAATCCTGCATCTACATCTGATGATAACATTTTTGAAAAACAAAATACCTTATCTAATAAATTCGGTTTATTTACTCCTAATTTATTTAATATTTCTGATATAAAGAAGTCAAACATATGAGATTCCATACCAGTGTTTCCCATGCTTCCTATTTCTTCTTTGTCTGATAAAATACATACAGCTGTATTTTTTACTTTTCCTAGTTCCATCATTGCATGAAGTGATGTATAGCTACAAACTTTATCATCTTGTCCATATGCTGCAACCATACTTTCATCTAATCCCATTGTTCTTGCTCTAAATGCTGGTACTAACTCTATTTCTGCACTTGTTAAATCTTGTTCTGTTATTCCATATTTTTTGTTTAATATATTTAATATATTTAATTTAACACCTTCTGAAACTTTTTTATCACCATCTTTTAGCGGTATGCTCCCTATTAATAAACTTAAGTCTTCTCCATCTATTCCATTTTTTAATTTTTTCTCCATTTGTTCTTGTGCTAAATGTGGTAATAAATCTGTTATTGTAAATATCGGATCTTCTTCATTTTCTCCTATATTTACTTCTATTGTTTCTCCATTTGTTTTTACAATTACACCATGCATACTAAGTGGTATTGTTGTCCATTGGTATTTTTTTATTCCTCCATAATAGTGTGTTTTAAAGTATGCTAGTCCTCCATCTTCATATAGTGGATTAGGTTTTAAATCTAATCTTGGAGAGTCTACATGTGAGCCTATTATATGTAGCCCATCATTTTCAACTGAATTTTCTCCAATTACTGCAAGGTACATACTTTTCTTTCTATTTATAAAGTATATTTTGTCTCCTGGTTTTAATGTTTCAAATTCCATTATATCTTTATATCCATTTTCATCTGCTAATTTTTTTGCTTCTTTTATAAATTCTCTTTCTGTTTTTGCTTTATTTAGAAAGTCCATATATGATTTTGAAACTTTTTCTATTTCTTGTTTTTCTTCTTCTGGTACTTCTTCCCATCCTGTTTTTTGGTTTCTAAATAATTTTTTCTTTAATTCTTCTTCCATTAATATTCCTCCTTGTTTTTTAATTATTTATTTCTCAATTAGTATATCACTTTTATTTATATTTTTCCATAATTTTTATTATTTATTCCAAAAAACTGGTTATACTATTTTTAGAGGTGATTTTTTTGAGTTCTTTATGGTTGTCTGATAATAATTTTTTTAATAATATTAATATAAAGCATGAACTTAATGATAATTTGAATACTGATGTATGTATCATAGGTGGCGGAATTTTTGGTGTTACTTGTGGTTATTATTTATCTAAACTTGGATTTAAAGTAGTTATTTTAGAAAAAGATTTTATAGCATCTAAAACAACCCGGTCACACTACTGGTAAAATTACTAGTGGACACGGTTTATTTTATAGTTATTTAGTTAATTCTTTTTCCGAAAAATTTGCTAAAGATTATTTAAATGTAAATGAAGAGGCTATTACAAATATTAAAAACATTATTGATGAGGAAAATATTAATTGTGATTTTGAATTTCAGAATAATTTTGTTTATTCTACTAATCAGGTAGAATCTAATCTTGTAAAAGAAGAATATAACACTCTTTCCTCTCTTGGTTTTAATTGTGATTTAGTTACAAAAACTGGTCTTCCTTTTGATATTAAACTTGCTCTTTGTTTTAAAAATCAAGCCCAGTTTAATTCTGTTAAATATTTAGCTGGTCTTTGTAATTGTATTATAAATAGAAACGGAACTATTTATGAAAATACCTGTGCTTTAGATATTAAATTTGATAATGATTTTTATTTTACTTTTACGAAAAATAATTATATCAAATCTAAATATGTAATTATTGCTACTCATTATCCTTTTATTAATTTTCCTGGTTTCTATTTTTCTAAAATGTATCAGGAAACTTCCTATTTGATTGCTGCAAATACTAAGAAAACTTTATTTAATGGTATGTATATTTCTGCTTCTAGTCCTGTTTTTTCTTTTAGAACCGCAAAATATAATGGTAAAGATTTGCTATTAATTGGTGGCTCTGAACATAGAACTGGGCATTCTTCTTCATACGAAGACACTTATGGTCGATTAGAGAATTTAGCTAAAATGTATTATCCTGATTGTGAGATTTTATTTAAATGGAATACTCGTGATTGTGTTTCTTTAGATAAACTTCCATATATTGGTCTTTTTTCTCCTAATATGCCTAATGTTTTTGTTGGGACTGGTTTTAAAAAATGGGGTATGAGTTTATCTAATGTTGCTAGCAATATTATTGTTGATAAAATTTGTGATAATTATAATAAATATGAGTATTTGTTTAATCCAACTAGGTTAAATCCTATAAAAAATAGAACTGAGTTTAAAGATATGCTTATCCAGTCTACTAATTCTCTTCTTATTGATAAATTTAAACATTCTGATATTAATTTTGATGACATTGCTACTGGTTCTGGTGGTATTATTGAGATTAATGGTGAAAAAGTAGGAATTTACAAAGATGAAAGTGGTAAAATTTATGCTGTTAAGCCTATTTGCACTCATCTTGGTTGCCTTCTTTCCTGGAATGATATTGATAAAACTTGGGATTGTCCTTGCCATGGTTCAAGGTTTAATTTTGACGGTAAAAATTTATATGAGCCTGCTCTTAAAAATTTAGATTGTTACGATTTTTAATTTATTTGTGTTTTTTGTTGACTTATAGCATTTTTTTTGCTACAATGCTTTTAGAATAAATCATATATTTATATATTTATTTATTTTTTGTTTATTGAACTAGATTTCTTCTAAAATGAGTGAATCTAGTTCTGTTTTTATTTGTTTATTTGAAAAATTTTAATGGAATAAATAGAAATCCTTTTATAATATTCATTTTTATTTATGTAACATTTATATTTTTTACTACATTTTTCATTAATACAATAGCTAAAAAATTTATCTAACATTTTATTCACACCTTTTATAAAAAGTTTAGATTTATCATTTGACAAAATAAATAAACCTGTGTATAATAAGTATAGGAAATGGAGAAACCACAAACGTGGTTCGCCTCGTTTATAATATGTAAAACACATCTAAACGGTGCAAATGTTACAGATGTGTTTTTTATTGGTTTTTATTGTCTGCTAATAATTATAACTAATGCTATAACTAGGGCAGACGCAATGATAGTTACTGATACAA
>CASEVQ010000047.1 GCA_949291455.1 uncultured bacterium | reverse complement strand
TGGTGGTTCTCCTAATTCAACTGTCAATGTATCATTGCTTGCCCATACACTATCACATTCATTCTTATCTGTTGTATCATAATTATCATTTTCACAAATCAAACATAAATAATAATCATACTCTGTCTTCGACTTCTTTATTACTATAACATAACTATCTTTATTACAACTATTACCTTCATAATCTAATACTTCATCCATATACTTTTGATTTTCAAGAGTATTTAAACTTACTTTTGATGACTCTAAAAAACTACTTGGAAGATATTTTCTATTGTCTGTATGGTATTGCAATTATTAATAATATACCTAATATAATTATTGCACCTATTATTTCTATTAACGTAAATCCTTTATTATTCTTCATAAGACACCTCTATTTTAATATTAGTATAACATATTATAAATACTACTTACTATTTATTTTTTATTTTTGGCAAATATTTCTTTATATTATACTTTCCAACTCTTATAATTTCTTTCCAAATACTTATAAAAAACTTTTTTTCTTCATCATTTAAATTTTTATATCCATTAATTATTAATTTTATATTTTTAACTTTTTCACGAGATAACTCTTCCATAGTTTTAATATTAGTAGAAATTAAAATCTGATAAATTATATCAAAAAATTTCTTTTTATCTTTTTTGGGAATTAAAACAATTGTTGACATTACATCATTGATAAATTGACTTTTTTTATTCACCATTTTCAATTTTTCAAACCCATCATCGTATATTTTCCATGAAAACAAATCATGCTGCATAATTAATTTTTTATTACTTTTAACTACAATAAATTCTTCCTTATGATTTAATAACATTCCAATAATGGAAGTTTCAGGAACAAATGTTATCATTTTAAACAAACTTTCATTATATTTTCTACTATTTATAATCTTACTAAAAAATCCTGGTCCATCATTATTGTAAATTTTTATAATTCTATTCCTATACTTTGCTTTACAAAAACTAGATGCATAAATAGCTAAATTTCCACCTTTAGAATGACCTCCAACTATTGCCAAACAATCATTATTTTTTAAAACCTTTTCTATATACTTTACCGATTCTCTTTGTGATGGAATTTTTAACATATAAGTCATATTAAAATCCTCTTTTATACCAATTAAAGAATCATCTGTTCCTCTATATGAAATATATACTAAATCCTTCTTTAAAAAGAACGTTATAGCTGCAAACTGTTTTTCAATAGATTTATCTAATATACTTTCATAATTTCCAACTAACAACGAAGAGTATCTATTACTACAAGCCATTAATTGAAATAATTTATATATATTTTTATTTCTAACTTTTATATTATTGTCTAAAAATTTTCTATACAAATCTTTTACAGTAATTTTATCTTTAAATGACAAAATACCATCAAAATTTATATAAGAAAAACAAGACATTATTAAATTATCAACTTCATTAAAAGATTTTTCATCAAAATCAACATTATATTTAATAATATAATTAAAAATGGAAGACATAATAACACCTCATCTATATTTTAACATATACAAAAATGATAATAACAATTTTTAATATAAAAAATAAATACACAAAACAACTTAAATTTTACATATAGTATATTTATAATTATATAAAACAAAAAACACTTTTAAGTTCTTAATGCTAAAAAGTGTTTTTTTATTAATAACCAATTATTTACCTGATATAATTTCACAAATTAAATTACTAATTTCAGTTGGATTATCAATTGGTAATCCTTCAATTAATCTCGCTTGTGAATATAAAATCTTAGTATATTTTTTTAACTCATCTTTATCATTGTTATATAGTTCTTTCAATTTATCAACTATTGGATGTTTTTCATTTATTTCTAAAATTGTATCAGCCTTTACTTTTTCATCTGTAGGCATTGCATTTATTACTTTTTCCATCTCAATTGATACTTGTCCTTCACTAGTTAAACAAACTGGATGATTTTTTAATCGCTTAGTAAATCTAATATCTTTAACTTGATCTTTTAAAGTATCCTTCATAATACTAAACATTTCTTTATTATCTTCATTGTTTTTCTTTAATTCTTCTTTTTCTTCTTCTGTTTCTAAATCTATATTTTCACTTGAAATATTAACAAATTGTTTCTTATCATATTCCATAAGTACTTGAAGAGCAAATTCGTCAACATATTCTGTTAAATATAATATTTCTATACCCTTATCTTTAATAGCCTCAACTTGTGGTAATAAGTCAATCTTATCAACTGTCTCACCACATGCATAATAAATTTTTTCTTGATTTTCTTTCATTCTTGAAACATATTCTTTTAAAGTAACAAGTTTCTTCTCAGTAGAAGAATAAAACATTATTAAATCTTTAAGTGTATCTTTATTAACTCCATAACCATTATAAATACCAAACTTTAATTGCATACCAAATATTTTAAAGAATTTTTCATATTCTTCTCTTGACTCAGAAAGCATATTTTCTAATTCTTTTCTTATCTTCGTTTCAACATTTTTAGCAATTATACTAACTTGTCTATTTTGTTGAAGTATTTCACGAGAAATATTTAAAGAAACATCTGGAGTATCTATAATACCTTTTACAAAACTAAAATAATCAGGTAACAATTCTCCACATTTTTCCATTATTAGAACACCATTAGAATATAATTCAAGACCTTTTTCATAATCCTTTGTATAAAAATCAAATGGAGCTTTGCTTGGAATAAATAATAATGCATTATAACTACATTGCCCTTCTACCTTACTATTTATAATTCGTAGTGGTTTCTCATAGTCATAAAACTTATCCATATAGAATCTTTCATATTCCTCGTCATTAACTTCTTTTTTATCTTTTTTCCATAATGGAATCATACTATTTATAGTTTCTTCATGAATATGAGTTTCATATTCGTCTTTTGATCCTTCTTTTAAATCCTTATGTTCAATATCAATTTTAATTGGGTACTTTATATAATCAGAATATTTCTTTACAAGTCCTTCTATTGTGAAAGTATCTAAATATTTTGAATATTCTTCATTTTCATCATCATTTTTCAAATGAACAATAACACTTGTACCATATTGTTCCTTTTGACATTCTTCAATGGTATAACCGCTAGCACCTTCACTTTCCCATATATAAGCTTTTTCTTCTCCATATTTTTTACTAATAACTTTTATCTTATCACTAACCATAAAAGCTGAGTAAAATCCTACTCCGAATTGTCCAATAATTTCCATATCTTTTTTCTTGTTTTCTTCTCTAAACAACAACGTACCACTTTGAGCAATAGTACCAAGATTTTCTTCTAATTCTAAATTATTCATACCACAACCATTATCAGTTATAGTTAAAGTCCTATTTTCTTTATCTAAATCTATTTTTATGAAGAAATCTTCCTTATCTAATTTTACTTTTCTATCAGTTAAAGAACGATAATAAAGCTTATCTATTGCATCACTAGCATTAGAAATAAGTTCCCTCAAAAATATCTCTTTATTTGAATAAATAGAATTAATCATTAAATCTAATAACTTCTTAGACTCTGCTTTAAATTGTTTTTTCTTCATATAACACCTCTTTCTGTTGAATAACAACAAATAAATATTAACACCTTTTTTAGCACTTGTCAACACAGTTTGCCAATTAAAAAAATCTTAAGAAAATCTTAAGATTAATTAATAATAGTATATTTAGTTTTTGGTATGTATCTTTTTACAATTGGCTTATCATTAGATAAACCATCACTTAAAAATTTATTTCGAGTTTCAACAAATGCTCTAGAAACCATTGGTATATCATTTTGTTCCATATAATAAAGAATTTGTGTATTATCTTCTTCAGTAAGAACTCTACCATTAACACTAACTTTAATATTGTAAATATCTTCTAATCTTAAAGGCCTAAAAGAATCTTCAGTAATTTTATTTTTGTGCATATAATCTAAGATTAATGAAGATTCATTTGGATATGCCACTCTAAAAAATTCATATAATCTAGCTAAATAACTATTTCTATTTTTACCACCAAAGTCATTAATAATTTGTTTTACAGCATCATTATCTGAAAAAGGAAGTAATCTAAAAAAATCTAATAATGTAAATTGAGAATCATCTTTGTTAAAACCACTTTGTATGCCATTTAACAATTTATCACTTTTATAACGAACTGATTCTTTTCTTTTTACTTTGTTTTCTTCAGCCTTTGCGCAATACTTACGATATAATTCTGAATCAAGAGCTTCGATAGCACAAACGCAATAATTAAATGAATCAAAGTCAATACCATAATGATCTAGAAATGCGGCTGTATCAAAACTAGAAGATTCTTTAATATAAGATTCTAATAAAAATTTTGCATAACTATAAGTGTAATAATAATCTTGAAACTTAACTAAGTATTTAACTTCTTCAACAATACCTTTTTTTTCACATTCATTATAGATTCCATAAATTTCTTTCCATTTTTTTACATATGGCCCTATAGTCGGATCGTTTTCATACTCTAAAAATTGAGAAAAATAACCAGAAAACTCTTTCGAACTTTTATAAATTAAACTAATCTGATAAATTTTTTCATATAAAGAGCAGTCACTATCAAAAATTTCTATTGCCCTAGATAAGTTTATAGATTTCAAATACTTATATTTATTATCTCTTTTAACAACAACATCACCATTTATATAATCAATTAAATTTTCAACATAAGCTGGCTTACTTGGAATTTTTTTTTCCCTCATAAAATTTCACTCCATTCTATTCATTTGTTTACATCAAAAATTAGCGTATACTATAACACAAATAACAAAAAAAGTCAACATTGAAAAATTGATATGGTATAATAATTAAAGGAGATATATTTATGAAAGAATTTTTTTTAGACAATAAAATTAGCATACCTTTTGTTTTATTTGGAAAAATCCACATAATATGTATATCAATATTAATAGTTGGATTAATAACAATATATAAATTTCGTAATAAAATTAAAAAAATTAAATTTAAACCAGCAAAAAAAATTAAATTTAGTATGTTTTTAATACTATTTTTAAATATGACAATATATTATGGAAGTTATATATACTATGGTATTTATAATTGGAAAGTACACTTACCTTTGCATTTCTGTTTTATAGCAGGAATATTATTTATGATATATTTATTAACTAATAATAGAAAATTATATAAAATTATTTTTCCTCTAACTTTCATTGGACCATTACCAGCTATATTTTATCCTGATTTATCTAGTAGTCTAGACTACTTTGTCTTTTACCAATATTTTATAAGTCATCATCTTTTAATGATTTTTAGTTATTTTATTTTATATTTAGACGATTTCACCATAACAAATAAAGATACAATAAATACTTTCATATTAGCAAATATAATATTCGTAACAATGGCTATATTTAATCAAATTTTTCAAACAAATTACATAATGTCTAATAAACTACCTGATTTTATATTAGAATTATATCCTGTTTTAAAAAATATTTGGCCACCTATTATTTTAGAAATAATTGGAATAATAGTACTATTCTTAATATCAATTTTAACAACAATAAAAAATAAGGAAGATAAAAAAGTTCAATAAATTATTATTGAACTTTTAATTTAACAAATAAATCTGTAAATTTAAATATGCAGCAAAGCAAAGCCATAAAATATAAGGAATAAGTAAATAACAAGAAAATCTTTTTTTCCTATAAAATAAGTATCCCATAAATAAAACTAAAATAATTAATAATAAAATCCAAAAGAAAGAAAATAAAAAATATTTTAACCCAAAGAATAAAAAAGTCCATAACGAATTAACCAATAATTGAATTAAATATATCATATAATAATCAAAATTATTATATTTAGAATCTGTAACTAAATACAAAGAAATACTCATTAAAACATAAATAACAATCCAAGCAATAGGGAATATAAAGGATGGTGGTGATAATTTAGGCTTTGCAATTTCTTGATATATATCCATAGAAACAAAAAAACTAAAAAAACTACCAATTAAAATTGTCAATACTATTATTATAATTATCTTTTTAAAATTTATCTTCATATTATATTAATATGTAAATTTAATTTTTTTATGCAAAAAAAAAGCAAAAGCTATTTGTATAACAAAATGGTGACTCGTATGGGGTTCGGACCCATGAATACTGCCTTGAGAGGGCAGCGTGTTAAACCACTTCACCAACGAGCCATAAGAATATGTTAACATATTCATTATTAAAATTCAATACATAATAATAAACCATCATAATTTTTCTCTAGAGAAATCAATCATATGTTACACTTTTGTAAAAAATATACCTTTGTTGCTTACTAAACAATTATAAAAAAGTATTATTTTTGTCAAGGATGGCTTTGCCATTTATTTTATCCTTAACAAATATTAATATCTTTTTTTATAAGCTTGATTTAAGCAGCAGTATAATTAAGTTTATATTCTTCTACTATTTGATTTGGACTTTTAAATCCTAATACTTTTTTAGCTGTATTATTATATCTTGCATTATATCTTTTTAACTTTCTTTTTAAATCTTCAACTGATGTGAATTCATTTCTACTGTAAAATCTTTCTCCATTTATTTTATAGCTTCGTTCTACTTTTCCATTTTGCCATGGTGAATATGGTCTATGTTTTATTCCTAATTCTTCTAGTGTTTTTTCAAACAGTGTTGGTAAATTCGTTTCTATTTGATTATTTACGAATTCTGGTCCATTATCTGTTTGAATTGTATTTATTTTTAAACCAATTAATCCCTCTAATGTTCTTACAAATCTACTTGTATTTGTTACACTTTTTTCATCTACTATTTCCAATATTCTTTTTCTTGAATATTCATCTATTGCCGTTATTTGATAGTATTTTTTATCAATCGTATCAAATAATAAGCATTCTCTAGGAACATATTTTATATCTACTTGAATTTTATCTCCTGGATATTGTCCTCTTATTTCTTCATGTTTGGTATAACCTTTTCTTGTTTTTATTTTTTCTTTTGGAATTTTTCTTATTTGTTTTAACATAGATCCATAACTTCTTAAATATCCTCTTTTCTTAAGTTGAACATATACTTCAGCTAATCCATCTATTTTATATCTAGAATATATTTTCTTAATTAATTCTAATTCTTCTTTAGTATGAGCATTTGGATGAGAATGTGGTTTTCTTGACTTTAATGATAAACTTTTTAAAGTTCCATCATACTTTTCTAATTGTCTATATACAAATTGTCTATTTGTATGATATCTTCTTGCAGCTTT
>CASEVQ010000046.1 GCA_949291455.1 uncultured bacterium | reverse complement strand
ATTTTGTTTATAATTATTCTGTTTGGGGTTATGATATTGTTGTTCATCATGAATATTATCGATTGATTACTGGAGCTTTTCTTCATGGCGATATATTTCATTATTTGTTTAATATGTATGCACTTTATTTAATTGGAACGCAGATTGAAAATTTTATGGGAAAAGCTAAATATACAATAATTTATTTTTTTAGTATTTTATCAGCAAGTCTTTTGTCAATTATATTGAATAGATATGCATCGATTGGAGCATCAGGAGCTATATTTGGTTTATTAGGTTCACTTTTGTATTTTGGTTATCATTATAGAGTATACTTGGGTGGAGTAATAAAAAGTCAAATTATTCCAATAATTATCATTAATCTATTATTTGGATTTTTACCAGGTAGCAATATAGATAATTATGCTCATATTGGAGGACTTATTGGAGGATTATTAATAACTATTGGTGTAGGTGTTAAATATAAAAGTAATAATTTTGAAAAAATAAATGGATTAATAGTTTCAATTTTATTTATTATGTTGTTATTATTTGTTGCTTTTAATTATGTTAATTTTAGTTGATTAATTAATAATTAAATGTTAGAATTATTCTATAGTGGTAGAGGTGATAATATGGATAATTCTTCTGAAAATAAAGAGATAGAGCAAACAACTTTATATTCTATTGATGAATTTGAAAGTTCTTTAGTAGCTTCGACATTAAAAGAAGTATGTATCGCTTTAAAAGAAAAAGGTTATAATGAAATAAATCAGTTAGTAGGATACATTATGAGTGGAGATCCTGGATATATATCTTCGCATAATGATGCTAGAATTAAAATAACTAGTATTGAAAGAAGTACAATAATTGAAGTTTTATTAAAAAACTATGTAAGTAAGTTATGAGATATTTAGGGCTTGATTTAGGAAGTAAAACTTTAGGGATGGCATTATCTGATCCTAATGGAATAATTGCTTCTAGTTATAAAATAATAAGACATGATGAAGATTATGGAAGACTAGTTGATGAAGTTGATGAAGTTGTTAAGAAAGAAAATGTAGAAAAAATTGTATTGGGATTACCTAAAAATATGAATAATACAATTGGTTTTAAGGGAGAACTATCTTATCAATTTAAAAAAATGTTAGAATTAAAAATTAATATGGAAGTAATATTAGTAGATGAAAGATTAACTACAAAAGAAGCCAATAACTTATTAATAAAGAATGATACTTCGAGAAAGAAAAGAAAAAAAGTAGTAGATAGTATAGCGGCTACAATTATATTACAATCATATTTAGATATAGAAAAAAATAGAAAAGGAGAATAAAATATGGAAGATAATGATTTAAAACAAGAAAATGATATGGAGAATACATTTAAAGTTATAAATGATCGCGGTGAGGAAATTATGTGCGATATACTTTTTACATTTGATTCAGAAGAAACAAAAAAAAGTTATATAGTATATACAGATAATTCAAAAGATGAAAATGGTAACATTCAGGTTTATGCTTCAATATATGATCCAAATCAAGAGGATCAAAAGTTGGAACCAATAACTACAGAACAAGAATGGAAAGTAATTGAAACTATTTTAAATACACTTCAAGAAGAAATTAAAAAGAAAATTGATACTGCTAATGACGAAGAAGGAAATAACGAGCAATAGTTGCTCGTTATATTATAGTTGTGAAAATATTTAGAAATATAGCAGCAATTATATTAGTATTATTGGGAGTAACTATATTATCCCTTTGTACAATTTATAATATGAATATTAAAGCAGTAGATAAAAATGATGATAGTAAAATAGAAATAGTAATTCCACAGGGAACTAGCAAAAAAGAAGTAGGTAATATTTTAGAAGAAAAAGGATTAATAAAAAGTAGTAATTTTTTTAGTATTTATATAAAGTTATTTGATACTAAAGACTTTAAAGCTTCGACTTATTACTTATCTAAAAATATGGATTTAAAAGAAATAATTAATATTTTAGAAAATGGTAATTCATATAATCCAGATCAAATTGCAATTACTTTTAAAGAGGGTATTAATATAAGAAAACTAGCTACACTTATACAGGATAATACTAATAATTCTTATGATGATGTAATCGACACTTTGAATGATAAAGCATATTTAGATGAATTAATAGAAAAATATTGGTTTATAACAGATAACATAAAAAATGATAAGTTATATTATTCTTTAGAAGGATATTTATTCCCTGATACTTATTATTTTTCAAATAAAGATGTTACGGTAAAAGAAATAATTGAAAAAATGTTAGATAAGATGGGAAAAGTTTTGGAAGAATATAAAGATGAAATTGAAAATAGTAATTTAAGTATTCATGAAATTTTAACATTAGCTTCAATAATAGAAAAAGAAGGGAAAACGCAAGATTTTGCTATGATTTCATCTGTTTTCTATAATAGATTAAAACTAAAAATGGCTTTAGGTAGTTGTGCTACTGCTTATTATGGTATGGGAATGGATTTTGATGAAGTAGGTATTGCTACTAGTGAAATGATGTCTAATATAAATGATTATAATACTTATATTTTAACATCTTTACCAATTGGTCCTATTTCTCTTCCGGGATTGAATGCTATTATAGCTGCAATAAAGCCTGATGAGTCTGATAATTTATATTTCTTATCTGATAATGAAGGGGTAACGTATTTTTTTGAAACTTTACAAGAACAAACTGCGAAGAAAAATGAACTTATTCAATCTGGAAAATGGCAAAGATAATTAAAGGAGAACAAAATGATTGGTAAATTTCATACAATGATTAAAGAAATAAAAGAGTATGCTTTTAAGGAAAATGTTCCAATAATGCAAGATGCTGGTATAGAGTTTCTTACTACTTTTATATTAAAGCATCAAGTTACTAAAGTTTTAGAAGTTGGTACTGCAATTGGATATTCGGCAATAATGATGGCTCTATCTAGCCCTAATTTGAAGATTATTACAATAGAGCGTGACGAAGAAAGGTATTTAGAAGCTTTAAAGAATATAAAAAAGTTTGATTTAGAAAATAGAATAACTTTAATATTTGGTGATGCTTTAGATGTTAATTTAGATGATAAATTTGATTTAATATTTTTAGATGGTGCAAAAGGTAAAAATATTGATTTTTTAGAGCACTTTGAAGGTAATTTAGAAGAAGACGGCTTTTTTATAACTGATAATATTAATTTTCATGGTTATGTTAAGAAAGATGAAAATGAAATAAAAAGTAGAAATTTAAGGGGATTAGTTAGAAAAATAAAAAAATATATTGATTACTTGAAAAATTCTACAGTTTATACAACAAAGTTTTATGAAATTGGTGATGGTATAGCAGTAACTAATAAAAAAGAAGTTGGGTGATATTATGAAATTAGTAATAGTACCAAATAAAATAGAAAATATAAAAAAATATAGAAAAATAGGGGCAGATGCCTTTATTTTTGGGTTAAAAGGTTTTTCTTCTGGATATAGTCTTACTTTGACTAAAGAAGAAATTAAGAATGTAATAGAAGAAAGTAGTGATGTTGATTTTTTTGTTGCTATTAATAAAAATATTTTTAATGATGAATTAAATGAATTAGAAGATAATCTTTTGTTTTTAGATAAATTAAAAGTAAAAGGTATTTTGTTTTATGATTTAGCAGTATTAAACATTAAATTAAAAAATAGATTATCAGTAGATTTAGTATGGAATCAAACACATATGGTAACAAATTATAAAACATGTAATTATTATTATGAAAAGGGTGTAAAATATTGTATTGTTTCTAATGAAATAACTTTAGAAGAAATAAATGATATTAAAAAGAATACTAATATGATTTTATTTGCTATGATTATTGGTTATCCAATAATGTCTTTTTCAAGAAGAAGTCTATTAAGTAATTATTTTATTTCTAACAATAAAAAAAAGGAATCTTCAATATATTGGTTAACTAATAATAATGAAAAATATTTTATAAGAGAAGAAGAATCTGGCGATGCTATTTATTATGGGAAAATATTAAATGGTAGTGCTATTTTAAATGATTTAAAAGTAGATTATGCTATTTTGAATGAATTAGAAATTGAAGAAAGTATTTTTGAAAAATTAATTACTTTATGTATAGAGATTATAAATAATAAAGATGTAAATGCAATTAATGAGATTGAAAAATTAATTGGAAATTATCAAGGATTCTTTTTTCAAAAGACAATTTACAAGGTGAAGAAAAATGATTAAGAAGGTAGAATTATTATCACCAGCTGGTGATTTAGAACGTTTAAAAATAGCTTTATTATATGGTGCTGATGCTATATATATTGGCGGGCAAGAATATAGTTTAAGAGCTAATGCTAATAATTTTAGTTTAGAAGAGATAAAAGAAGCAACTAGTTTTGCTCATAAATTAGATAAAAAAGTATATTTAACTTTGAACATTGTTTTTCATAATGAAGATTTATACGGTGTTTATGAGTTTATTAAGAAAGTAGTGGATGCTAAAATTGATGCATTTATTGTTAGTGATCCTTTTTTAGTAAAATATATAAAAGATAATTTTGACGTTGAAGTTCATTTAAGTACGCAAGCTTCTACAACAAATTTAGAGGCAATTAAATTTTGGAAAGAAGAAAATGTTGATAGAGTTGTTTTAGCAAGAGAAGTTTCTATTAAAGAAATAAAAGAAATTATAGATAAAATAGATATTGATTTAGAAGTGTTTATCCATGGTGCAATGTGTACTTTTTATAGTGGTAGATGTTGTTTATCAAATTATTTTACTAATAGAGATTCTAATCGTGGAGGATGTGCTCAAATATGTCGTTTTGCTTTTGATATGGATAATTATAAGGAAAAGTTTACTATGGCAACAAAGGATTTAAATATGGCAGAATATTTAGATAAATTAATTGCTAGTGGAGTTAAATCTTTAAAAATAGAAGGACGAATGCGTTCACCATATTATTTAGCAACTGTTATTTCTTCGTATCGAAAATTAATTGATAGTTATTATAATGGAACTTTAAATAAAGATATAATAATGAAGGAAGAAAAAATATTATCAAGAGTTGCTAATAGAGAAACAAGTACTCATTATTATATGAAAAAAGCAGATTATACTGATCAGTATTATACCGGTAGACAGGAAGTATCTAATCAAGATTATTTAGGATTGATTTTAGATTATGATCAAAGTAATAAATTAGTTACTCTTACACAAAGAAATTATTTTAAAGAAAATGACGAAGTAGAAATTTTTACACCTAGTGGTAATACTTATACTTTTAAAATAGATAAAGTTTATGATGAAAATATGAATTCTATTGAAGTAGCTAGACATCCTGAGCAAATAATTAAGTTAAATGTAGACTTCCCAATAGAGAAAAATTCAATGATGAGAATAAAGGTGAAATAATGGATGTTTTATTGTTAGTAAAAGAAAATTTATTGGAAAAAGAAAATTTTTTATCTATTTATGCAACCAAAAGTAAAGATGCGATAAGAATTATAGATAAAAAAGAGGATATTAGGCCAGCTTTCTTTCATGATATAGATACAATAATTCATAGTACTTCTTATAGTAGATATATTGATAAAACTCAGGTTTTTTCTTTTAATGAAAATGATAATATTTCTAAAAGAATGATACATGTACAATTGGTTAGTAAAGTTGCTAGAACTATAGGAAGAGCACTTAATTTAAATGAAGATTTAATTGAGGCCATTGCTTTAGGACATGATATTGGTCATACACCGTTGGGGCATGTTGGAGAAAAAATATTAAATGATATTTCTCTTAAAGAATTAAAAGTACCTTTTATGCATAATTTACAAAGTGTTAGAACTTTTATGACTTTAAAAGATGATAATTTGACTATTCAAGTTTTAGATGGAATAATGTGTCATAATGGTGAAATATTAGATAATGTATACGAACCTAAAAAGAAAAGCAAAGAAGAATTTTTAGAAGATTATAGCTTAGCATGTGAAAGTTCTTCTTATGCAAAAAAGTTAAGACCTATGACTTTAGAGGGATGTGTTGTTAGAATATCAGATATTATTGCATATATTGGTAGAGATATTGAAGATGCAATTAGAATTGGCAAATTACAAAGAAAGATGATACCAGAAAATATAAAAAATGTATTAGGTAGCAGTAATCGTGAAATTATCAATACTATTATATTAGATATAATAAAAAATAGTTATGGGAAAGATAAAATAATATTAAGTAAAGATGTCTTTGCATCTATTAATAATTTGAAAAAGTTTAATTATAAAGAAATATATGAAAAAGCAAATACTAAAGAAGAATTAAAATATTATGAAAATGGAATGAAAAAATTATATTATTATTTATTAGATGATTTAAATAATAATAAAAATAACAGTGTTATCTATAAAGTATTCATAAATAATATGCCTTTTGAATATATTAATAAGAACGACAATAAAAGAATAGTGATAGATTTTATAGCAGGAATGACTGATGATTATTTTCTTAATATGTTAAAACTGTTAACTAAAAACGATTGACAGAATAAGCTATTTATGATATCATTATGCTTAATGAAAAAAGAGGTGATTCGTCGTGAAAGAGAAAAAAACATTATTGACTGAAGAAGGTTTAAACGATTTAAAAAAGGAATTAGATGAATTAATAAATGTTAAAAGACCAGCAAATTTGAAAGCTATAAAAGAAGCTAGAGCTTTAGGTGATTTATCAGAAAATGCTGATTATGATGCTGCTAAGAACGATCAAGCTGAGTTAGAAGGTAGAATTAAAAAAATAGAAAAGATGCTTGAAAATTATGAGATAATTGAAAATAAATCATCAGATAAGGTTGGACTTGGGTCTACTGTTGAAATAAAATATGTGGACGATGATGAAACTGATGAATATAAAATTGTAGGAAGTCAAGAAGCTGATCCATTTATGAGTAAAATATCTAATGAATCTCCAATTGCAAAGGCTCTTTTAAATAAAAAAGTAGGAGATATTGTTGATGTCGAAAGTCCAAATGGTGTATATAAAATAGAAATTACAGGTATTAAATAAACATGGTTCTTTGTCAAATAGTGTTGGTGAACAATAAATTTGATAAATGAATTGATTATGAAGGGTGATGAAAATCACCCTTTTATAATGCCTTTAATTAA
>CASEVQ010000045.1 GCA_949291455.1 uncultured bacterium | reverse complement strand
TAAAAATATATCTTCGACAATGATAAGAAGTAATTTAGATAAATATAAAAGTTATTTAGATAAAAATATTTATAAATATATAAAAGAAAATAGATTATATGAAGTTATATAAAAAAGACATTAAATATTAGAATTAAGTATTTATTTGAATGACCAAATTATAGAAAATATAAGTTCTGCTACATATGATGAAAAGTTAATGAATAAATACGATTTATTAAGATAAAAAAAGCAAAAATATATAATGAATTAGCAAATATTTAGCTAAAATAAATAAATTTGATATAGAAACAATATGGTAATTAAGCTAATTAAAAAAAGCTACAATACATACTTTTTAAATACATTATGTTATAATTTAATAAAGGATGTGATATTATGTACGAAAATAAGTATATATTGGGATTAGATATTGGAATATCATCAGTTGGATGGGCATTATTAGCTGTTGATGAAAATAATAATCCATGTCGTATAATCGATGTTGGAAGCAGAATTTTTACTCCAGGAGAAGAAACAAGTGGCGAGAGTAAAGCTAAAGAAAGAAGAGAAAGAAGAGAAGCCAGAAGAGTAACTAGGAGAAGAGAATTTAGAATAGATCGCGTTAGAAATTTGTTATATGAAAATAATTATTTAAAAGGAAATATTGATGAAAAAAAATTAATATCAGAAAAAAATATAGAGTTAACTAAAATATATAGTAAGATGATTGAAAACTATTATAAATCACACCATACTAATCCATATATATTAAAGGTAGAGGCTTTATATAGAAAACTAACAGACGAGGAATTATCAATAATATTAGTACATTATGCTAAAAAAAGAGGATATAAATCTAATAGAGATGGAAAATCTAATGAAAAAGATAATGGAAAAGTAATTTCAGCAATAAAAGAAAATGAAAACATAATTAAAGAAAAAAACTATGAAACAATATCGGAAATGTATATAAAAGATTCAAAATTTAAAAATAAAATTAAAAATGGACCAGATGATTATAAAGTATCTGTGACAAGAGAAATGTACGAAAAAGAAATAAATAAAGTATTAGATGTTCAAATTAAATTTGGACTTATTAATGAAAATTTTAAAAATGAATATTTAAATATCTGGAAAAGTCAAAGACATTATTCAGAAGGACCAGGTTATTATTATGAAATAATTGATGGTAAAAAAGAGAAAAAAAGATCACCATATGGTGGTAATTTGATTGAAAGAATGGTAGGAAAGTGCGTATTTGATGAAAATCCTCGTGCGCCTAAGTTTGCACCTAGTTCAGAAATATTTGTGGGACTTTCTAAATTAATAAATTTAAGATATAAAGAAAATGAAGATGATTATAAAATTTTAACTAAAAAACAAATTAAAGAAATATTAGAAGTTGCTAAAGATAAAAATGAAATTAAATATAGTTTAGTTTGTAAAATAATCGGTAATGATAATATTAAATTTAAAAGTTTGCAATTGACTAAAAAAGAATACATTAAAGTAATAGATGAATTAAAGAAGAAGTTAGAAATACCTAAAGATAAAAGAGTAGATATAAATTCACTAAGCACAGAAGAGAAAAATATATATGATGAATTATATAATAAAGCTTTATATAATAAAACATTATTTGAATTAAAAGGATATCATGAATTAAGAAAATTAATGGAAAAATTCTATACAAAAGAAGAATGGATTAATATTAAGGACAATATAGATGTTCTTGATGAATTAGCAAAATTATGTACTAATTACAAAACTAATGATGATATAAAAAATGCTATAGACAATTCAACTATTATTCCTAATAAATATAATAATATAGAATTTATAGATAACTTACCAAATTTTAAAGATCATTTAATGTTATCAACTGAATTAATAAAAAAACTTATTCCTATAATGTTAGATGGAAAAAAATATGATGAAGCAATGCAAGAGCTAAATTATTCACATTCTAATATATACAAAAACAAAGTAAAACATGATTTATTATTACCAATAAATAGTGTTAGTACTATTAAAAATCAAAGAGTAATAAGATCATTATCGCAAGCAAGAAAAATATTAAATGCGATTATAAAAAAGTATGGTTCTCCTAAAATAATAAATATTGAAACAGCAAGAGAACTCGCAAAGACAGTAAAAGAAAGAAGAGAAATAGAAAAGTATCAATTAGAAAGAAAAGAAGAAAATGATAAAAATAAGAAATTTTTAATGGAACTAGGAATATTTACTTCGATAGATAAAATTACTAGTAATGATTTATTAAAATATCGTTTGTGGAAAGAACAAAAAGAATGTTGTAGTTATAGTCAAAAAATAATATCTATAACGGATTTGTTCAATAATAATAAAGTTCAAATAGATCATATTTTACCATATTCTAGAACATTTGATGATAATTATTTAAACAAAACTTTAGTATTTACTAAGGAAAATCAAGATAAAAGAGAAAGAACACCTTATGAATGGTTTGGAAATACAAGTAAATGGGATAATTATGAAAGCTTTATCAATAGCTTAGAAATACCACCTAGAAAGAAAGATAATTATTTAATGAAAAACTTGGATACTGATACTGAAAGAGCCATGAGAGAGCAAAATTTAAATGATACAAAATATATAAGTCGTGAATTATCATCTATAATTAAAGCATATTTAAATGTTGAAAAAGTAAATATGTATTCAGGTAGCTTAACAGCTAAGTTAAGAGCAAGATGGGGATTTAATCGTTTGACACATAGTTATATATCTAAAAATTATATAATGCCTAGAGATATGAAAGAAGACATAAATAAAGATAGGGAAAATCATTTACACCACGCTATGGATGCTTTAGTAATTGCTTCAATAACAAAATCATTAGAATATAAAATAACTTTATATGAAAAATTTAGTAGACATATTGATGGCTTAACTGAAAATCAAATTAAAAATTTAACAAATGATGATATAGAAAAGTACAAAGGAACTTATTATGATGATGAAACTGGAGAGATAAAAGAAACAGACTTAAAAGATTATATAAGAAAACAAATAGTAAAAGAACATATTACTTATGGAAAATACAATATTGCCAAACTAGAATTCCCAACTCCTTATGATAATTTTGTTGAAGAAGCAAAAATAAGAGTATATGAGCAAAATGAACAACTATTAAAAGAACATTTAAAAAAATTCAATACCTATCCGGATCAAGAAATTAAAAATATAAAAGTTTTAACGCCGTCATTAGCAAAGCCAAAATTATCGGGACAAATGCATGAAGAAACTTATTATGGAATAAAAAAAGATGAAAATAATGTAATATTATATAAAACACTTAAGACACCACTTACAAAAGTTAAAAGAAAAGATTTAGAAAATATCCCAGATAGATTATCTGGATCAAAAGATATTTATAACGCTTTAGTAAATTGGTTTGGAGATAAAGAAACTGGAGAAGATGCCCTAAAAGCTAACAATGGAAAATATCCAATAAATCCAAATGATAAAGAGCAAAAGGAAATAAGAAAAATAAAATTATATTATCCATATAAGAATACAGGTCATTTTATAAATGGTAGTAATGTTGAAAAAGGAGATATTTATCAAATAGATATATTGAAATCTAAAGATAAAAATGATGATAAACTATATTTTGTTGCTTACGATTTATTTGATTTGAAAAAAATAAAAAATAATGATTATAATTTTAATATAAAAGTTGAATATGGTCAAAGTGAAAAATATATTATTACAACTTATAAAAGCATGATGAATGAATATAATAACATTTTAAAATTAAATAAAAATGATTTAATAAGAATTGAGAACAAAGATGGTAAAGAAAGTATTGGCTATGTGGTTGGAGGATCAAGTGGTACTCTTGAGATTAAAAGCAAAATAGGTGATGGTTATGATCTGATAGGGGAAAACAAATTATTTAGTAATATTAATAAACGATATAAAATTACAATATCAACAATTAAATCTATAGATAAGTTATCAATTAATTTATTAGGAAAAATAAATGGGATATAGACAAGTTATTATTAAAAAAAGTGAAAAAATACATTTTGAAGATAATCAATTAGTAATAAAAAAAGAAGAAACTACTGCAAAAGTACCTTTAGAAGATATAAATTTTGTTTTAATAGAGGATTCTACTACAATTATAACTACCAGGTTATTAGCAGAATTTGGAAAAAACGCAATTTCATTAATTATATGTGATGAAAAATTTGAACCGACTTCAATAATGTATCCTTATAATTACCATTTTAAACAGTTAGATGTATTTAATAATCAATTGAAAATAGACAATGACATAAAAAATGAATTATGGAATCAAATTGTTAAAAAGAAAATAGAAAATAGTATTAGAGTATTGGAAATGACTTCAAAAGAAGAAATTCCAATCTCTAAACTGACTAGTTATTTAGATGAAATAATAGAAGGCGATATAAAAAATAGAGAAGGCATATCTGCCAAAATGTATTTCCGAAGTTTATTTGGAAATGAATTTATTAGGTTTTATGATGATGCAATAAATTCTGCATTAAATTATGGATATACAATTATAGTAAGTGCTATAATTAGAAATTTAGCTGTTTTTGGATTGAATACATACTTGGGAATACACCATAATTCTAAAATTAATAATTTTAATTTGGCATACGATTTATTAGAACCTTATAGAAGTATAGTGGATAAATTTGTATATGATTATAAAGATGATATTTGTTGTCCATTAACATTTGAATTTAGAAAAAAATTAATTAATCTTTTAAATAAAGAAATATTACATAATAATAAAAAATATACTATTGAATATAGTATAAGTTTACTTATAAAAAGCTATATAAAATCTTTTTCTACTGGTGAAATTATTTTGGATTTACCAACTATAATATATGAATAAATTTATGAGAATAATAGTAATGTTTGACTTACCAGTTATAACTGAAAAAGAAAAAAGTATAGCTACTAAATTTAGAAAGTTTTTATTAGATGATGGATATATAATGATGCAATATTCTGTATATTCTAGAATATGCAAAAATAATGATGATTTAAGTAAACATATTAATAGAATAAAATGTCATTGTCCAAAAAAAGGAAATATTAGATTATTACAAATTACTGAAAAGCAATATAATAACATGATAATATTTTCAGGAATAAAGAAAGTAGAAGAAGAAATATCAATAGAAAATTTATTGATTTTTGAATAAAAAAAGCAGGATTTAACCTGCTTTTTGTGATCTTTATGGTTAGATCAAACCTAAGGCATTATGCCTTATTACAGAAACCTGTAAACTTTTAGTAATGTATGTCCTAATTATCAGGACAAACTAATTATATAATATTTCTTCTATATTAGTCAATAAATTGCTTACATATTTCTAGAAAAAGTTTTTGTATATCTTTACTATCACATATAATATATTCACATATTATGTTACTAGGTTTCGATAATACTACTTTTATGTATGTTGAATTGAGAATTTTACTAATAAAATGAGGATAAATATTAAATATATTTTTCTTAATATTTATAATTTCATCTTGTAATATTAAATTTTCATTTTCCAAACAAAAAATATTAAAATCAACATCATTATGATATTCATTTTTTAATAAATATAATTTGATTGCCTCATCTATTTTATTAAGTGACAATAATTTATTTGTTAATTTATATACACTAAATTTTTCAAGGTCTATATATTCAAATATGTTAGAACTAGTTGTTAATATAAAATGACAGTTATCATTAGACATTTTATTAATATCATTTAGCAGATTTATTTTTTCATTGGAATTTAAATATGCATCAAAATTATTTATAATAATAATATTTTTCTTATTTAAATTGTTTTTAATATCTAAAAAATATAATTTATATAATAATTTCCTCTTGGTAGACTTAGTAACATCATTACTATTTATTAACATATCATCTATATAAATATTTGTAAACTTATCAATAATTGAGTTTATATCAGGAATTTCAATTTCAAAAGAAAGATTATTATCACTAAATTTATTTATTTTCTTATCAAGTAAAGTATTTACTTTATTATCTATAATATCAAAAATTTCATTAGTATAATTTATTAGTTTATCAGTATTAATTTTATTTATTATATCGTTATATATTAGCTGCTTTAAAGTATTATTTTTAGTAAATTTAAATTCTTTTGAAAAATCATTTTCTTCATCTATATACACTATATTAAAATCATTTGAATTTATTTTATTTCCATTAATAAGAATGTTATTCATTCTACCATTAAATCCATCAATTAAATTATTAATAAAATTAATTTTATATAATGAATCTTGACCAAATATAATAGCATTGTTATCTAAATTAATTATAAAATCTTGAAAATTATAGTTAAAAGTTATTTCCATTTTGATCACCAATTAAATTATATATAAAATTTTAAATACTTTAAATATTAAAACTGCTAAAAGTATGATATAATTACTTTAAGGTTACAGGACCCTGTAGATTTTTAGTAATGTATGACATAATTTAGTTTCATATAATCCAAAGAATGGTTACAGGACCCTGTAGATTTTTAGTAATGTATGACCAATAGCAGTTGACAAAGCATCTTGAATTGGTTACAGGACCCTGTAGATTTTTAGTAATGTATGACTCTAATCTATGAAAATAATCATCAGTTAAAGTTACAGGACCCTGTAGATTTTTAGTAATGTATGACCATTATTATCTACCGATTGATAAGTAGCAAGTTACAGGACCCTGTAGATTTTTAGTAATGTATGACTTTCAACATTTTCTATTGTTCTTATTATTTGTTACAGGACCCTGTAGATTTTTAGTAATGTATGACGATGAATAATCAACAAGCAGAGAATAATTGTTACAGGACCCTGTAGATTTTTAGTAATGTATGACTGATGCTAAATTAATTGCAATATACTCTTGTTACAGGACCCTGTAGATTTTTAGTAATGTATGACTACAGGACCCTGTAGATTTTTAGTAATGTATGACTATTACTTTATAAGAACGCTCGAGTTGATAGTTACAGGACCCTGTAGATTTTTAGTAATGTATGACTTTCAAATTACATAAGTAAATATGCAACTAGTTACAGGACCCTGTAGATTTTTAGTAATGTATGACTACTGCCTAGCTGTTTATTTTATAGTATAATGTATTATTTTGACTTTCTAGCATAGAATACTTAATGTCAGTATAATTGTATCTTTGATATTGACAAGTGTCATAATTGCAAATATTGACTTTTTTACTATATCTGATATACTTATATTACTTGGAAATGTTCCACTTAATTGGTATCTACTATTAGTGTTTGCCAACGGAATATTTCCATTTTTTGTTTTAAAATTTTTACATTTAAAGAATATAATCTTTTAGAATTTTGCGAAGGAGTATCAATATTTTCATTAGAATAAACATTTGGAATTTATTACAACCTCCTGTAGATTTTTAGTAAAGTATGGCATTTCCGTGATTTATCTCTTGAACTCTAAGTTACAGGATTCTGTAAAATTTTTATAATGTATAATAGACATTTTTATTTAATAAAATATGTATTTAAGAGGTATATAATGAAATATATAGTATTTATTAATATGTTATCATTTCTTTTATATGGATTTGATAAATTATTAGCTAAAAAGAAGAAATTTAGAATAAGTGAAAAACTTCTCCTTTTTATTTCTATTATGGGTGGACCTTATGGAGCTATTTTAGGAAGCAACATTTTTAAACATAAAACAAAAAAATTAAAATTTAATATTTTAAATAAATCTATGGCTATTATTTGGAGTATTTATTTTCTATACTTAATTTTAAGATAATATATAGTCATATAATAATTATCAAAAAATTCATTATAAAATTATTTGAGTATTGCTATAAAACAAAAAAAATATTAAAATATTTTTAGCACTATTTATAGGAGGAACTTATGAAAAACAAAATGATTACGAGTCGTGATGAAGATTTTGCAAAATGGTATACAGATATAGTAAGAGCAGCACATTTAGCTGATTATTCTTCAGTTAAGGGATGTATTGTAATTGAACCAAACGGTTACGCAATTTGGGAAAAGATGCAAGAAATATTAGATAAAAAATTTAAAGAACTAGGACATATTAATTGTCAAATGCCTTTTTTGATTCCAGAAAGTTTATTAAAAAAAGAAGGAGAATTAGTAGAAGGATTTGCTCCAGAAGTTGCTTGGGTAACAGAAGGTGGAGAAAAAAAACTTGAAGAAAGATTATGTATTCGACCAACTAGTGAAACAATGTTTTCTGATTATTACTCAACGCATGTAAAATCATATCGAGATTTACCATTATTATATAATCAATGGTGTAATGTTTTAAGGTGGGAAAAAGAAACAAGACCTTTTTTACGAAGCAGAGAATTTTTATGGCAAGAAGGACATACTATTCATGCAACAGAAGAAGAAGCTATTAAAGAAACTAATCAAATGGTTGAAGTATATCGCTGGTTTCATAATGAAATTTTAGCAATACCATCTATTTGTGGCAAAAAAACTGAAAAAGAAAAATTTGCAGGAGCAGAATATACTCTTACTAATGAAGCGCTTATGTATAATGGAGTAGCCCTACAAGCTGGTACATCACATTATTTTGGTCAAAAGTTTTCTAAAGCCTATGACATTAAATTTACTAATCAAGATAATCAAGAAGAATATGCTTATCAAACTTCCTGGGGAACTGCTACTAGAATGATAGGTGGTTTAATTATGGTTCATAGTGATGATTATGGACTAGTATTACCACCAAGAATAGCCCCAAAACAAGTAGTT
This sequence comes from uncultured bacterium, assembly GCA_949291455.1. Taxonomy (GTDB): domain Bacteria; phylum Bacillota_I; class Bacilli_A; order RF39; family UBA660; genus RUG13868. The sequence continues at coordinate 5,675 of CASEVQ010000045.1, read as the reverse complement.
ATAATACCAATAGGTAATGATGAAGAAGTAATAAATCTTGCTAAAAAATATAAAGAATTATTAAATGAAAACAATATAACAGCATATATTGATGATAGTAATAAATCACCAGGTTTTAAATTTGCAGAAGCTGAAGTTAATGGGATACCATTAAGAATAGAAATAGGTAAAAGAGATTTAGAACAAGGAAAAATAACATTTACAAGACGTGATACTCGTGAAAAAATTCAAAGTGAAATTGAAATAGATATAGTCTCTTATGTTAGAGATTTATTAGAAATAATCCAAAAAGATATGTATGAAAAAGCTAAAGAAAGAAGAGATTCTTTAACCTTTGAAGCTCACAATTTAAAAGAAATGGAAAAAATATTAAATACACAACCAGGTTTTATTCATGCTATGTGGTGTGGTAATAAAGAATGTGAAGAAAAAATAAAGGAAATTAAAGGATGTAAATCTAGATGTGTTTTAGAAAATGCTAAACCAATAGACGATAAATGTGTTTGTTGTGGTAAAAAAGCAAAAGAATTAGTAGTTTGGGGGATTCAATACTAGTGAAAAGATATATCGAAAGAATAATTGGGGGAATTTTTGCTATTTTAGGTGCAGTATTGATCGTTTATGGAAATTATGAAATTATGGAAAAAAATAACAATAAAACAACTAATATAGATAAAAATAATAATGAAATAACTGAAAATTTTGATGATAAAGAAGTCATTGAATATTTAAAAAATAAATATAATCAGGATTTTGAATTAGTAAAAAAAGAAAAAGAATATTGTTTAGCAAATGGAACTTATAACTTATATTATACGGATAATTGTGATAATCAAAGCGTTGTAAATAGAATATATAAAGTAAAATCATTATCTGATGAAATTGAATTTATTGTTAAATATGTATCCTATGATAAAAATGTATTAATTCCAGATTCAGAGATAACTAATGAATCAAAAGGATTTTATGATAATTACATTAGTTATATTGTTGCTAAAAAACTTGAAGAATATTTCTTAAGTGAATATCAAAAAATTTATGGCAATGATATATCCCTTAATATTTATAAAGGAATAGGAATATATGATATAAATCAAGAAAATTCTTACCAATATTTAGACAATAAGTTTCAAAACATTAGTGATACTAACATTGAGATAAATGATTTTATTGATTTAGTTAGTGACGCAACTATTAGTATTTCAATAAAAAATAATAGTGAAATAACAAAAGATAATTTTCAAGATAATGTTGATATGATTTATTTAGTAAAAGATATCAAAATAGTTGGATTGTTTGTTGATAATATTATAGTTGAATATAAAAATGATGAACGATACATAGAATATGATAATGACTTGAAAATATTAGAATTGAAAAAAGGAAAAGATAAATATACTTATGGAAATAAATATGATGTTGTTTATGATAAAAGAATATGTTTAGTTGATAATAAAACTCTAGATTGTATAAATTATAATGATTTTAAACTTTTAGATAAAAATAATTTTAATTTTTAATATTGATTAAGCTATAAATTTAAGTTATAATAATTTCTATAAATGTGATGACTGGCTTGGAAACCACGAGCAATAATAAAAAGAGATTCTTCTAGAATAAAGTAAGGTGGAACCGTGATAAATTTGCCCTTATAAACTCTAGAAGTTTTATTTTTAAAGGAGAAATAATATGAATGATTTAACAATGGAAAAATTAGTTAATTTTTGTAAACAATATGGTTACATTTTTCAAGGAAGCGAAATATATGGAGGACTAGCAAATACTTGGGATTATGGACCTCTAGGTGTCGAATTAAAAAACAACATAAAAAAAGCTTGGTTAAAGAAATTTATACAAGAAGATATTAATAATGTTGGCCTAGATAGTGCAATTCTTATGAATCCTAAGACATGGGAAGCATCAGGACACTTATCTACGTTTTCTGATCCACTTATTGATTGTAAAGAATGTAAAACAAGACACAGAGCAGACAAGTTAGTTGAAGATAGTGGTGTAAGTGATGCTGGAAAAATGTGCAACGAAGAACTTATCAATTACATAAAAAAACACAATATTAAGTGCCCGGAATGTGGTAAATCAAATTTTACTGATATTAGACAATTTAATTTGATGTTTAAAACATTTCAAGGTGTAACCGAAGAAGCTAAAAGTACTATTTATTTAAGACCAGAAACTGCTCAAGGTATTTTTGCCAATTTTTTGAATGTTCAAAGAAGTATGAGACTTAAAATACCTTTTGGTATTGGTCAAGTAGGTAAAAGTTTTCGAAATGAAATAACACCTGGTAATTTTATTTTTAGAGTACGTGAATTTGAGCAAATGGAATTAGAATTTTTTTGTAAGCCAGGAACAGAATTAGAATGGTTTGAACACTATAAAGAATATTGTAAAAACTTTTTAATATCGTTAGGTATTAAAGAAGAAAATATCAGATTAAGAAATCATTCTAAAGAAGAATTATGCTTTTATAGTAATGCCACAACAGATATTGAATATAAATTTCCTTTTGGATGGGGAGAATTATGGGGAATAGCTAGTAGAACTGATTATGATCTTACTCAACATCAAAAATTTTCTGGAGCTAATATGAGTTATTTAGATCCAGAAACAAACGAAAAATATATCCCGTATGTAATAGAACCTTCATTAGGAGTAGAAAGACTAGTTCTTACTATTCTTTGCAATGCATATACTGAAGAGAAAATGGAAGACGGAACAACGAGAGAAATATTAAAATTACATCCTTACTTAGCGCCATATAAAGTTACAATACTACCACTCATTAAGAAATATCATAGTAATAAAGCTCTTGAAATATATCAAAAATTACAAAAAAAGTTCATGTGCAGCTATGATGATGCTGGAAATATAGGTAAAAGATATCACAGAAGTGATATTATAGGAACTCCTTTTGTTATTACAGTGGACGATGAGACTATAAATAATAATACAGTAACATTACGAGACAGAGATACCACTGAACAAATTACACTTAATGTTGATGAAGTAGAGGAGTATATTAATAAGAAAGTTGGTTTTTAATGTACGATTTTTGTATAATATTTTCAATGTTTTTTATTTATTCTGTATTAGGATTTATCGCGGAATTGTTTTTTTGCAGTTTGGTAGATAAAAGAATAGTACTTAATAGAGGTTTTTTAATAGGACCTTATTGTCCAATATATGGTGTTGCAGTAGTTATAATGGCAACAACACTTAAAAGGTATGCGTCTGACCCAATTATAGTATTTTCAATGGGAGCATTAATATCTACATTCTTGGAATATACAACTAGTTATATTATGGAAAAAATATTTAAAACAAGATGGTGGGATTATTCAAATGAATCTTTTAATGTAAATGGTAGAGTTTGCCTTAAAAATTCAATTTTATTTGGAATAGGTTCACTTTTAGTTATCTATTTAACTGATGATTTGTTTTTAAAATTTATTAGTTATTTTGATTATAAAACTTTTATAATTTTGAATTTATTTATAATAGCTATTTTTATTACTGATGTTATTGTATCTACATTTATTATAATAAAAATAAGAAGAAATAGTGAGCTTACTAAAAAAGATATGACAGAAGAAATAAAAGAAAAGGTTAAATATGAACTTAGCAAAAATTTAATACTTACAAAAAGACTTTTAAATTCTTTCCCGATTGTATTTAAAAATATTAGAGGAATTGTAAATAAATTAGATTTGAAAAAAAATATAGTAAAAAATAAAATCTCAAACAAATGAGATTTTTTATTATGAATAATATTTAATATCAAGTGTATAATTTATTAGGTGATAATTTGAGACTTTTATTTATGAAGTTTATTATATATTCTATGTTGGGATATTTAATAGAATGTATATATACTAGTAGTATTAAAAAGAGTTTTAATTATGATAGAGGAATGTTGATGGGACCATATTGTCCTATATATGGAATATCACTTTCAATTACAAGTATGATTATTGAAAGTACTTTAATTTTTATATGGAAAATAATAATTATATGCGTAGTTATTTTTTTTATAGAATATAGTACTTCTTTTCTATTAGAAAAAATTTTCCATAGAAGTTGGTGGAATTATAGTAAAAAAAAATATAATATAAATGGAAGAGTATGCCTTGACAATCTTATATTTTTTGTAGCTGGTTCTATATTTGTAGGAATAAATATAAATCCTAAATTGAATTTAATTTTTAATATAAGTAACAATTTATATGTAATTATAGTATTTTTATTATTTGTTATATTTTTATTAGATTGCTTTTTGTCATTAAAAAAATATATAAAAGAATAGAATAATTATCTGATGAATTGACATATAAAATAATATTATGGTATCATGACAATAGGTGTTAATATGATTAAAAAAATAGTGATAAATTTTAAACAAAAAAAAGGCTTTACCTTAATAGAATTATTAGCAGTAATCATAATATTAGGAGTATTAATGATAATAGCAATTCCAAGCATAACAAATTATATTTCTGAGTCCAGAAAACAAGCCTATATTACTATAGCTAGCGGATATATAAGTGGAGCAAGAACTAAAGTAAATAGTGGTGATATTGCTGCTTATGAAAAAGATGTTACATATTATATTCCAGGAAGCTGTATATCATTAGAAAAAGGTGGAGATTCACCATATGGAAAGTTTATTGATTATTATATTGTTGTGACCTACGATGGGAACGGATATAATTATTATTGGACAAGTAGAGATGAAACAAATACCGGTATATACTTAACTTACGAAGGACATCTTGATACAGACAGTATTATGAATGGTGTTAATAAAATAAGTACAAGTGTTGGAGTTGGTGATAGAAAGAAAATTAAAATAATACAAGATAGCTGTACTATTGAAGATGCAATAGAAACAGAGTCTACTATAAATATTGCAGACAAGGGTGTTCTAGGTAGCAATTTTAACTTAATATATCATACGAATGGTGGAAATACTTGTGAAGCAAAAAAACTAATAATTGAAGAAAAATATGGTGAACTTTGTATTCCAATAAAACCAGGTTATGAATTTATGGGATGGTATTCAGAACCAGAATTTTTAAATTTGATAACTAAAGATACAATATTTACTGGTGAATTTATTGATTTATATGCGAAATGGGATGCTAATGGGTATACAGTAACGTTTGATGCTAATGGTGGTAGCGTATCAGGAGAAAATATTGTTGTTTCATATGATGACTACTATGGTACATTACCAGTTCCAACACAAAATGGTCATGCATTTTCTGGATGGTATACAGAAATAGATGGAGGTACAAAAATAACTGAAACATCTAAAGTTAATATAGCGCAAGATCATACTTTGTATGCACATTGGACAAAGTGTTTAGCTGGAACTTATGTTGGAGAAGATTCTCTAACTTGTACAACATGTCCAACAGGTTATACAAGTGTTGACGGTGCGAATTCTATTAATGAATGTTACATAGAAGTTTCTGAAGGGAAATATATAGGAACAGCAAATAGTACAACACAAAATTTATGTGCAGCAGGAACATATAAAGAAGCACATACAGTAAATTATGGAAGTACAAGTAGTTGTACAAATTGCCCAAGTGGATATACAAGTAATGCTGGAGCAACTGCACAGAATAAATGCTATATAAGTGTAGCAGCAG
>CASEVQ010000044.1 GCA_949291455.1 uncultured bacterium | reverse complement strand
ATTATTCATAACTAATCTCCTATTATATATTAAATTATATACTATATTAATTTAAAAATAAAGATTTTTAGATTAAATTACATATAAAAAAGAATGATAAATTCACTCTTAGACACAAAAATTTTAATAGTTTATTTTATATACATTTTTTCTAAATAAAAACATACCGGCTTAAATGTCTTTCGATGTTCATTGATTATTCCATATTTTTTAATTGCATCAATATGTTTTTTTGTAGGATATCCAGCATTGTTCTTAAAACCATAAACAGGATATATTTTATCAAGCTCTTCCATCATTCTATCTCGAGTTACCTTTGCAATTACACTTGCTGCTGAAATTGTAATGCTTTTTAAATCACCTTTAATTATTGATGTACTTGGAATTGAAAGTTTTTCTAATCTCATAGCATCAATTAATACGTGTTCTATTTTTATTTTTTTATTGCATTCTTCAATTGCATCATACATTGCAAGTTTTGTTGCTTCATATATATTAACATTATCTATTACTTTTTCACTTTTTATTCCTATTCCTATACCTAATGCATCTCTAGTTATAATGTCAAAAAATTTTTCACGTTGTTTTTTTGTTAATTTTTTTGAATCAGTAAGGCCTTCCAATATGTAATTTTTTGGTAATACCACACATGCAGTAACTACTGGTCCTACTAAAGGTCCACGACCTACTTCATCAACACCTGCAATATACGTTATCCCTTCAGAATAAAGTTCTTGCTCATACTTTTGATTATCTATAATGTTTTGCATAATACAATTGTGATTTTAAAGTTTCATTGTATTTTATTATTGAAATTTTTGACATATCTTTTTGATTTGCATAGATACTTATAATAGGATATTTAAATAAATTATAATTATAAAGTGTTTTAGTACGAAGAGTTTCTACTCCAAGCTTTAATAAATCTTCAACATTATCAATTTCAAAATTTATAGTGCTATTAAATTTCAACAACAAATCATCGTTAGAATTAAAAAAATAATTATAACTAACATTAGCCGTATTAAAATATGTAATTTCAATTCTAATTTCTCCATCTAAACTATTATCAGTATAAATGTCAATATTTTTATATTTAGCATTTGATTTTATTGAAATATTTTCAACTTCTGAGATATCAAATTTTCTTTCTTTTTTTTCTAAAACAAAACTACTTGGTAAAGAATCACTATAATCATAGCTATTAATTTCAAAACCAAATATGACTGTTGAAACTAATAATAGTATAAATATAACGTAAAAATGCTTCTTTGTAACCAATACTTCACTATTAAAGAATTTATTTTGAATAGCTCTAAATGTATAATAAAAAAATGTAAATAATAAAATTGTTATTAATAGTGCACCAATTGAATACATACCTTTAATAGTTAAATACAACAATGCTGTTGTAATAGATAATATTATTGCAGCTGAAAATGCAGTAATTACTAAGTATGGAACAGATAAATACTTTAAAATTAAATATATTATCTTAAAAAATTTATTTTTCTTTTTTTGCATAGTTCTATCTTTAGAATAAAGTCTATTATAATATGTACTATTCATAAATATTTTTAAATTTTTAAATAATACATATAATATGATGATTCCTTTTGTAAAATCCATAATAAAACTTAATAAAAATGAAAGCATACTTCTTAATGTTGTTCCAAAATAATAAATTAAGGCTATTCCTAAATCTTTAACAACATCAAAGCATAAATTAATAAATAAAAGATAAATAATTAATATTATGAATTTAAAAAGCCAAAAATAAACGTTATTTTTCTTATCATCAATTTTTTTCTCTGTCTTTAAAGTTTGATTGATTCTAATTGATAAAGCATCAAGTATGTCATCACCTGCAGTTCTTTCAACAAAAAATTTTTTCTTTTTCATTTTACTCTCCTCTATTTTTATTATTATTTATTTTATTATATCACTTTTCTGTTTATAAAAATAGTTTTAATTTTAATATTTTATTAGTCAAATGTAACAGGTCCTAATGTACCATTACGTAAATCATTAATAACTGTATTATAGACCTTTTCATAACTAATAATTCCACCTTTTTCATACATACTTTTTGATGTTGCAATATTGTCAAATATTTTGTCAATATTAATTAAATTTATATTATATCTTTTTTTTAAATAATCAGGGTACAATTTTATTAATTTATTTAATATATATATAGCTAAATCTTCTTTATTTATTATTTCATCTTTAATTGAAGAAAAAGCTGCTAAATTATAAGCATGTTCTTGATTATCTAATTTTGGCCATAATATTCCAGGAGAATCCATTAACTCCATATCATTATTTATTCTAATCCAAGAAATATTTTTTGTAATTCCCGGTTTATTTCCTACTTGTGTAACATTTTTACCAACTAAATGATTTATCAATGTAGACTTACCAACATTTGGAATTCCAATTACTAATACTCTCATTTTTCTTTCTTTAAGTCCTTTTACTATTCTTTCTTTATTTATTCCTTTAGAAAGCTTTTTTGTTTCTTCAATAATTTTTGAAATTCCAATGTTTTTTATTAAATTACAGCAAATAACAATATATCCTTTTTGCATATAATTATTTAGTATATTATCTGTAATAGTTTTATCACATAAATCATATTTAGTTACTACTAATATTTTTGGTTTATCTTTTATTATTTCATCAATATTAATAATTTTAGAGCTAATTGGCATTCTAGCATCAATAACTTCATATACGATGTCAACTAGTTTTATATTTTCTTTTAATTCTCTTTTTGTTTTTGCCATGTGTCCTGGATACCAGTTGATATTTGTCGAGTTTTGTCGATTATTTTCCATAACTTTTCACTTCCTTTGCTTTTCTTTTTCGCTTTGCATAGTTAACCCCAAAAATTTATTATTCCATTTTTCTGTTTTTTCTTTTGTTAAAGATTTTGAATATATAATTGTTCCATTATTGATTTCTTCATTTTCTAAGTCATTTTTATAAAATTCTTTAATCATTTCCTTTTTTTCATAAAGTAAAATTGCTTTGTCAAATTCATTATCAGTATAAACCCTTATAGAAGTATATCCTTTATTTAAAGCTAATTTTTCAAAAAAATCAAACATTTTAGAGCCATATCCTTTTTGTCTATAATTTTCTAAGACACCAAACCAACTTAACCATGCATCATTTGGATATTCGTTATATGAGTACAACCCTACTACACCTATAGGTATTTCATTGTCATAAACAATATAATTTACCATTTCTTTTCTATAAGAGTCATTGTTAATTCCTTCTACATAATTTTGTCTACCATCTTCTAACGGAAATATATTATTTTGAATTTTAACTGCTAAATCCAAATTATTATTATCCACTTCTATATATTTTAAATTCATATTATACTAGCTCCTATCTATATAAATTTTCTAAAACTCTAGTAAGACAATCTTCAGCGGTTTTATCAGTATCTGAAAATCTAATTCTAACCAATTTTCCATTTACTTTAAATATGTATGGATTCTTTACTTTTGTAATAAATTCTAATATTCTCTCGTTACTTGGTTTTCTTTTATCTATTTTTATGGAACTTATTTCATCAACATCATCTAGAGTTACATCTCCTAAATTAACGTTTCTACATCTATCTAATTTTTCTTCTAATTCTTTTACATTATATTTATTCTTCATTTTTCTTATCTCCTAATAATTTTATCTTTTCTGCATTATTAAGTATGTCAAGTTGATGTTTTGCAATTTCACTCAATATTTCAAATCTTTCTTCTTTGGCTTTTCCTTCTTTAATTAATTCTGCGTTATGCGATTCTAAATTAGATAATACTGTTAATTCATTTATTGTAGCATAATCTCTAATATTTGAATTTCTTGCTAAATCAGGATTCAATTCTCTCCATTTTTTAGCAGTTGTATTAAATAGGACTACATTTAAAATATCTGCTTCTTCAGCATACTTTAGCCACTCTTTATTTTTGAAATAATCATTATCAGGTAATATATAATTTTTAATAGCATCAATATGAATAATATAATTATTTTTTGTTAAAATTCTTTTTACATCCCATTCTCTATTACTATTTTCTAATGTCTTTAATCTTTCAAATTCTTTTATCAAGTATAACTTAAAAACAGGACTAATAGAAGAGGCAAATTCAAAAGCAATATCTTTATGAGCATAAGTTCCACCATATTTACCACGTTTCGAATATATACCAATTGCATTTGTTTTATTACACCACTCAGTAACACTCAATGTAAAAGTATGAAGCCCTGCTTCTTTTCTAAACCCGTCGAATTCGACGGAATTAAAGTTTGGATTATATATTGATTCCCAAGTTCCTAAAAATTCTAAAGTAATTCTATTTCTTAACCAATTTCTAATAACATCATCTGAAGCCGATTTTCCATCTTTAAATTTTGTAAAATCAGAAATGCAAATATAATCGTTATTATTTATATTTGCTATATTTACTTTAATGTTTTGAACTTCAATTATTTTGTTTGACATATACTCGCCTCTTTTCTATATTTTAATATAAATCTTATGGAGAGGTTCCGACGTCGTAATCACCTTTCTAAATCTACCACAAAATATCATTAAATTTGCTATATTTTTATTTATTTTGAATGATTTTAGCACTTCTTTATCAAAAGCACGCAAAATCAAAATATTAAGAAAATCCTTTATTTATAAGGGTTTATCTAGGGGGTTGCAATAAATCGTAATCAATCAGTTAATACTTGTTTTTGGGAACGTTTTTTCTAAATTTTCCATTTTTTCACTTCCTTTTCTAAAGTCCCCAGCACATATAATTATAGCATAAAAAAACAGGACTTATCCCTGCTTCTTATTATAATTTTTATATTATTTTAATTAATAATTTTTTAAGAATATTTGAAAATTATCTAAAAATTCTTCTTCACCTTCTAATTCATCTATATTATTCTTCATATTCTTTTACTCTAGTATTAACACCATCAATAACTTTGTATTCTCTATGCTTATTTTTATTTATTTTTCTTAGTATTTCTTTTTCTAAATCAATGTGCAATATTTCAGACAAACCTAAAAGATATATTACAACATCAGCTATTTCTTCACCAACATCATCCTTCTTTTTGCGCCACGCTTCATATGCTTCTGCCATCTCTCCATATGTTAAACAAAATTCTTTATTAATATCAGTGACATTAAAACCTTTATCTAATTTATTTTGATATACATCTTTTTGTATTTTATTTAAATCTATCATTTATTTTACCTCCAATACTGTTTTTATTATTTTTCTAACTTTAATTATTCTATCTTGCATAAATTCAGGATGATCCTTAAACCATTTAATATTAAGTGGTGAAGGATGTGGCAATACAATTGCTAACTTACCATTGATATAATTATCTTTAAAAATTAATTCATTAAAATTATCTTTTGGAAAGAATGTTTTAGCTGATTTAGCACCTATTATTACATATATTTCATTATTAATAAGTTCAAGTTCTTTCTTTATCCATGTTTCATAACAAATTTTAGGTGGCATTCTATCATTTCCATTTTTGTCTTTACCAGGATAACAATGTGCAAGTGCAGCTATATAAAAATTATCTGGGTTATAAAACTCTTCATCTGATATTTGATACCACTCATATTTTAATTTTTTACCACTTTGATCTGTAAATGGTTTTAAGGTTTCATGAACTGTCGCTGAAGGTGCTTGACTTATTTGCACTATTTTAGAATTAACATTACCCAAAAAAATAGGATGAGGTTCAAAACCGAATTTTTCTTTGCATAATTTACATTTTTCTAAATTCCTTATTAGTTCATTTAATTCGTTTTCCATTTACTTTTCTATACTCCTCTATTTTTGACAATACATCATTAAAAATTTCTTCTATTGGTCTCATTCCGTTAATATATATTAAATTATTTTCATCTAAAATTGATAAATAAGAATTTCTAACTTTACTAAGATGTTCAGGTGTTGCTTTTATATTAAACTTCGTATCTGTGTTCCTTTTAACAGATTCATCTGGAGAAATATCGATAAAAAATCCTATATCTGCTTTTGGAAAAATAGAATTAATATTAGACACCCATTCTTTATCCACTCCTTCCGCCATTCTATATGCAAGTGCAGACGGAACATAGCGATCAAACATTATTATTTTACTTTCCAAATCTTGTTTAGATATTTCTTTCATTCTTATATATCTATCAGATGCAAATAAATAAGCTTTTAAAATTGGATCTAATTTGCCTTCTTTTGCCATATTTTTTAATTCTTTTCCAATATTAGTTTCAAACTCTTTCGAAATCTCAGTTTCTATTTCTATACTAGAATAATATTTATTTAACATTTGAACTAAAGTAGTTTTTCCACAATTACCCAATCCTTCATATATAACTATCATAATTATCACCTTCCTTTAGTAATCTTTATATTTTTAATTATAGAATTTTTATAAAAAATTAAATAACTTATTTTATTTGCAAAAAATTAAGGGGTTGCAACGGCGGTATCACCTTATTAATTGTCCTATTAAAAAGACTTAAAAATAGCATATTTTTATCATTTTTGTTAAAATTTTATCTATTTTTAGCTAAAACGTGTAAGATCTAAAATCTCATAATCCCTTTATTTATAAGGATTTTCAAAGGGGTTGCAATAAATCGGTATCAATCAGTTGATACCGATTTTGTAAACCCCCTCTTTTTTATTATCATTTGACATATAAATCACTTTCTCCAATAAAATCTATTTCATTATATCATACTTTTAATCCAAAAGAAAAAGCAGAATGAATCTGCTCTATAAATTGTAATTTATCTTACTAGGTTTCTATAACTCTTTTGCATTATTATCTAACGAGTTTTGCAAATTACCGTTATAACAATCACAATCTTTCAAATGTGCATCATATACTCCAATTGCTTGCAAATATGCATAAATCGTAGTTGACCCGACAAATTTCATTCCACGCTTTTTTAAGTCTTTTGAAATTTTGTCTGACAAAGGAGATGTTGAGCGAATATCACAAGTTTCGAGAATTGTTTGTCCTTTTGTGAAACTCCAAATATAATTATCAAAAGAACCATATTCTTTCTGAATTTGCATAAATACACAACTATTCGTAACACACGCTTTGATTTTTAACTTATTACGGATAATAGGTGCAGAAAGTAACTTCTCACATTTTTCATCATCGTATTGACTTATTTTTTCTACATCGAAATTATCGAATGCCTGACGGAAGGAATCACGTTTATTTAATACACATTCCCATGATAGTCCAGCTTGGAAACACTCCAATATAAGCATTTCAAAAAGTTTCTTATCTGAATGCTCTGGAATGCTCCATTCACAATCGTGATATTCTACATACAACGGATTTTTCATATTTACCCACCAACAACGATTGACTATCTTTTTTTCTTGATTATACATAATATCTCTCCTCAGCAAATTACTTTATATCAAAACTTTCTGTTTTTAAATCACAATTAAAAATTTATAAATATTTTCTTTTTTCATTTCTTTTTCCTCCATAACTTGTAATTTGAATTTATTTTTTTAATACTTTATTTAATGTTTTAATATGTTCTTTGGGATTAATTAGTGCATCTTCACAATGACCTTTTCCTTTTAAAC
>CASEVQ010000043.1 GCA_949291455.1 uncultured bacterium | reverse complement strand
TCCTTGGTTCTATCGTGGTGGCCGTTATATTAATGGTTCTGGAGCTGGTGGATATGCTTTCTACAATTACTATGGCAATGCTATTAGTAATAATTCTTTTCGTTTGGTCTTGTGCATATAGTTTTTCCACTTGTGGAAAAACTTAACCCTGATCTTTGTAGTTTAATAAACAATCGAAGTGTATAGATAATATAGATGAATTTAATAATAAAAAAATTATACTAATTGTATTTATTACAATTGGTATTTTTTTTACAAAATAATATTTTTTTAATTTAGGAAATAAACTTGTCATTTCATCATAATATTTTATAGGTGAGTACTAGTGAAAAAAGTTTATATTATATTAATGATAGTAATTTGCTTTTTTGTAAATGTTAATTTCGTAGATGCAGTATCTGATACAGCAACTTCTACTGTTGTTATGGATATTGATAGCAAAAGAATACTTTATGAAAAAAATAAAGATGAAAAAAGATTAATTGCATCAATTACAAAAATTATGACTGCTGTTGTTGCAATCGAAAATAAAAACTTGGATGATATGGTAACAATTGGAGAAGAAGTTCTTCCTATGTATGGGTCTAATATTTATATTGAAGTTGGAGAAAAAATGACATTGCGTGACTTGCTATATGGTTTACTGTTAAGAAGCGGAAATGATGCAGCTGTAGCTATTGCAACTTACGTTGGTGGAACAGAAGAAAAGTTTGTTGAAATGATGAATGCTAAAGCTCAAGAATTAGGAATGAAAAATACTATATTTAGAAATAGTCATGGTTTAGATGAAGATACTCAAAATTATTCAACAGCTTATGATATGGCATTATTGTCCAGTTATGCTAATACTCTTTTAGAATATTGTGAAATAACTAGTACAGAAAAATGGACTGTATCGAATGACTTAAAATCTTATATTTGGTATAATCGTAATAAATTGTTAACAACATACAAATATGCTACTGGCGGAAAAACAGGTTATACTACAAAAGCAGGTAGAACTTTAGTTACGACAGCTAATAAAAACAATTTAAACTTGACAGTTGTAACGTTAAACGATAATAATGAGTATGATACTCATGAAAGTCTTTATGAATATATATTTTCAAAATATGAAAATGTACTATTAATTGATAAGAATAATTTTTATGTTGATGATTATTTTTATGATGGTGAAATATATGTAAAGCAAAGTTTTTCTTATCCTCTTACTAAAACAGAAAAAAAATTAACTGAAACAATTGTTAATATATATAAATTAAATAGTTATAAAAATAATGATAAAGTAGGGGACGTTACTGTTTTATTAAATGATAAAGAGTTATATAAGGAAAATATTTATATAAGAACAGAAGAAAAAAAAGAGCAGAATATATTTTCTAAAATAATAACTTTTTTCAAAGGATTGTTTAATTTATGATGAATAAATTATGGTCTCTTTTTATAATAATAGGTATAATATTTGCAATTTTTTCAGGAAATATAGATATAATCAATAAAGAAATTATCGAGTATCCAAATGAAATTTTTAATATTTTTATATCTATGGTTCCTCTTATGGTAATTTGGAGCGGCATTATGAATATTGCAAAAGATGCTGGATTATTAAAAAAAATTTCTAAATTTATGAGCCCTCTTTTTAAAATAATTTTTCCAGATATTCCTAAAGGACATGAATCTTTAGATTATATTGCTTCTAATTTAACAATAAATATGTTGGGAATTCATAATGCATCAACTCCATTTGGATTAAAAGCTATGAAAAGTCTAAATGAATTAAATAAAAATAAAGAAGAAGCTTCAAGAAGCATGATAACATTTTTAGTTTTAAATACTAGTGGTGTTACTATCATTGCTACAGATATACTTGCAATTAGAAGTATGTATAATGCTACTAATCCTACAGATATATTACTTGTTACAATAATAGGAACTATTATTACTACTTTTGTAGCATTAATTTTAGATAGAATTTTTTATTATTTTAAAGGAAGGTAACTATGAATTTAGTTAAAATAGGTAATTTAATAATACCAATAGTAGTACTTCTTATTATAGTTTATGCATTAAGAAAAAAAGTGAAAATATATGATAGTTTTATTATAGGTGCAAAAGAAGGGTTAGAACTTGCTATTTCTGTTCTGCCATATTTAGTTGCAATGCTTTTTGCTACTAATATTTTATTAAAGAGTAATGTTTTAAATTATGTTTTTGATATTTTTTCTCCGGTTATTAATTTTTTTAAAATTCCAAAAGAAATTTTGCCAATGGCGTTAGTAAGACCAATATCTGGGAATGCATCTTTTGCAGTTATGGTTGATTTGATAAAGAATTTTGGACCGGATTCTTATATAGGAAGAATTGCTTCTGCTATTCAAGGTTCTACTGATACAACTATTTATGTTTTATCACTTTATTTTGGAAGTATAGGAATAAAAAAAATAAAATATTCATTATGGGTTGGATTGTTAACAGATTTGACTTGTTTAATTGTTAGTATAATATTAGTTTCATTTGTTTTTGGAGGTTTTTAATGTTATAATTCATCTAGGTGATTTTATGGAACGTTTACAAAAAGTTATTGCAAGAAGTGGTATTGCTTCAAGAAGAAAAGCAGAAGAATTGATTTTAAATGGTAAAGTAAAAGTTGATGGTAAAGTTATATTAGAATTAGGCACTAAAGTTAGCGAAAATTCAAAAGTAGAAGTAAATGGAGTTTTAATATCAAAAGAAGATAAAGTTTATTATTTACTTAATAAACCTCGTGGTGTAATAACTTCTACTAAAGATGAACATAATAGAAAAACTGTTGTTGATTTAATTGAAGAAGATAAAAGAATTTATCCAGTAGGAAGATTAGATTATGATACAACTGGAATTATATTGTTAACAAATGATGGAGAATTATCTAATTTATTAATGCATCCTAAAAATGAAATCGATAAAGTATACATTGCAAAAATTAAAGGAATAATTTTACCTAAAGATTTAATGCAATTAAAAAGTGGAGTTATTATTGATGGTAGAAAAACTAAAAAAGCTAGAGTTAAATTAAAGAAGATAGATAAAATTAACAATACTTCTATTGTTGAATTGACAATACATGAAGGAAGAAATCATCAAGTAAAAAAAATGTTTGAAAGTATTGGTTATGAAGTTTTAAAGTTAAAAAGGGAAAAAATTGCTTTTCTTGATTTATCTGGTTTAAAATCAGGTGAATATAGAAAATTGAATCCTAAAGAAGTTAAAAAGTTATATGCAATTGAAAGTGAAAAGCAATAATTTAAATATTAATAAATTGTATTAAATATGAAAAATGAATATATGAAAATATTATATTATTTTTTTAGATATACTTTAATTATGCTTATAGGCTATCTATTAAAATATGTTGTAATTTATAGTATATTTAATTTACCTTATATTATTATTATTGCATATAATTATTTAGCAATTTTATATGGTATAAAAAAACCATTAGAAATAAGAAGGGATATAAGATTTAATAAATTACTATGTCCTTTAATGTTAATGACAACACTTTTAAATACTATATTTATGGCTTTATTAAGTATATCATTTAGTAGATGGTTTATAATATCTATCATTAATATAATTGAATTAATCTTCATGAAGCCTAATTATGAAAAAAATGAAGAGAAAACACAAAAATATATAGAAGAATATTTTAGAAATAAAAATAAATGATTAATAAAATTAAAAGGAATGTATAAGTACATTCCTTTAAACATTATTTTTCAATTTCAATTGCACTAGTTGGGCAATTTTCACTAGCTTCAGTAGCATCGTTTAATTGATTTTCATTTATACTCTCTACTGTAACTTTTGCAATACCCTCATCATCTATTTCAAATACTTCAGGGCAAATTGCAGCACAAGAACCACAACCAATACAAGCATTTTTATTAATTTTTGCTTTCATAATGACATCCTTTCATAGCAATTATACAATAATACCATTAGTTTTACAATTGAATTTTTACATGTTTTTACATAATGATAAAATGTGTTATTTTTTTTTGAACAGTTGTATGATAAAATATATTATATATAAGAGGTGATATCTATGGAAAAAAGAAGTGACAGATATAATCAATCTCAAGATGTTACTCAAATAAATAGTAGGGTAAAAAAAAATAAGTATTTATATGATGAATTAAATAGTAAAATAGGTTATGAAGAAATTTCAGTAGCAAATACTGATACCCAAATAGATTTGTCTTCTCTTAATTTAGAAAAACCTAATCGTGAAGATTATCAAAAAATAAAAGAATACAAAACTTTACTACAGGATAATAATACTAATAAAGTTGAAATGGAGAAAAAAGAAACAAAACCTAAAGTATTTGATATTAATAAGGTATTAGAAGAAGCCAAAAAAAATAGAAAAGAAGAAGATGAATTAGAGAAGAAAAGAAATTTAAAGGAAGAAGATTATAATGTTCTTTCATCATTAAATAAAAAATATTTGCATAAAAAAGATTTTTCAGAAAAAGATAGTGATGAGTTAAAAGAACTTATTGATACCATTACTTCTAAAACATTAGTTAATGACATAAAAGATGAAGAGGAAAAAGAATTGTTAAGTGAATTATTAGCAACGACTATTGATGTAAAATTGGAAAAAGAATTGTCTACTACTGAAATTAACAGTTTATATGAAAATAAAGAATCGTCTGTTGACGATGATAATTCTTTTTATACTCATTCTATGGAGTTAAATAAAGAGGATTTAGTTGATGAGACAGAAGAAGATAATGAGAATGTTGATATAAGTGGAAGAAAAAATAATGGCTTAAAAATTTTTATAATTATAATTATTTTATTAACACTTATTATGATTGTGGTATATTTTTTATTAAAACATTTCGGAATATTGGTTAGTTAAAGTTATTTTATAATAACTTTTTTTCATATAATTTTATTAGGTGAGTATGTTGAAAATTAAACACAAATTAATGTTTTCAAATTTATTACTAATTTTTTTTTCAATTTTTATTATTATATTTGTAAATAAAATGTCTGATGATAAAATAATCGAATATTCGACAATGCTTGCTAGTAAAATAACTAAATATGTAGTAACAAAAGCATATGAGCCAGAAATTTTTGATATGAACGATAATTTGTATGAAATCATTCAAGGAGAAGATGGTGAAATTAAAACAATAATATATGATACTATGAAAGTAAATAAATTATTGAGTTCTATAAATGAAAATGTATATGACATGTTTGATAGTTTAGAAGGTGGAATATTAAAACAACTAAATATAAGGGAGAATATATTAACAAATAATAATAAAAGTAATTTTGTTGATGGAATTGTATTAGAAGTACCTATTGGAATTGCTATGAATAATTTTTTGCTTTCAAATTTAGGACCTAAAATACCAATAAAAATTTCTTTGACTGGTGAATTTGAATCTTGTATATCAACAAGTGTTGAGGAATACGGTATAAATAATGCTTTGATAACTATATATGTTGATATAAGAGTAACAGAACAAATAACTATTCCATTTATAAGTGAAAAGATAGTTATTGAAAATAAAATACCAATATCTGTAAATGTTATTAATGGTAAAATACCTAATTATTATTTAAATGGTTTTGAAAAAACTTCAACTGTTTATAAAAAAATGAGATAAAGTGTGCTATAATTAGTATGGTGATAATATGAGAAAGATAAAATTACTAGAAAATGAATATGAAATTGTTAAAGATGATCAATTATCTTTTAATTTATCTGATATTGAAAAAATAATTACTGAATATTTTGAGATTTATGATTATATTTTAGGTGATTATTCTTATGGCAAATTAAGATTAAAAGGATTTTATTCACCAGATAATAAAAATACTAGTAAAATTAATAACTTTAATGATATTGATAATTATGTAATAGAATTTTGTGCATTTAATTGTAAATATTTTATTTTAAAAAAATTAAAAAAATGATAAATTAAGTTGAAATGTATTATAAATGTGATAAAATATTAGTATAAAGGATAGGAGGATTTTTTATGGATGGCGAAAGTAGAATGATGTCAATTGTGTTAGAGGATGGTTCAATAGATGAAGTTGAATTTTTGCTATCATTTAAATTTACTGATAATAATAAAGAATATATGATTTATACTAAAAATGAAACAGATGAAAATGGAAATGTAACAATTTATGTAGCGTCTGTCGATAGAAAAGAAGGAAATGATCCTAAATTAGGTGGAATTACTAGTGAAGAAGAATGGACAAGAATAAAGAATGTATTAAAGGAATTGTCAAAAAACGTGGAATAATAGATTGGAGGGGTTAATATGACCAACGAATTGAATAATGATATTATTATAGTTAATGGAGACCCAAAATCAAGTTTTCCACAAAGCGTTGAAAAGCAAAGTGGTCAAGTTTTTGCTAAGGCTAAAATGACAAGTTTAACTTTTAAAACATTATTAGAAAATATTTTAAATGGTGGAATTAAAAAAGCAAGTTCTGCGCTTAATGGAAAATTAAGAGCGGTAAAGAGTGAAATTTATATTGCAGAAGCTGAAAAAACTGTAGAAGATGTGAGCAATCAAAATATGAAATCTCTTGTTGGAAATGCGTTTAAGTTTGATAATGGAGCTATAGCTACAGTTAAGAAGGATATGTCATCAAATGAAAAAATAACTCAAAATAATGTTTTAGTAGAAAAATCGTATGATGTTATGAAAATGACACAATTCTTACCTTTTGAAGCTTTCGCAACGGGCAAAAAAAGTTTTGTGTATATAAGTTCAAACGGAAAAACACGAGGAATAATGGTACCACCAAGAATTGTTCAAGTTTGTTTCAATTTTGGTAAACAAGAAAAATTAAAAAGTGAATCAATAGGATTAACACTAGATAAAAAATCTGAAGATGTTAGAAATTTAAATCCAGAATCAGTAGAAAAAAAAGTTTCAAAAAGTTGGCGAGATATATTTAAGAAAATTGAAACTTCAGCTTTAGAAAATGTTGATGATGAAAAAAAAGAAAATATACCAGAGAAAGTTGAGAGCTTTTCTACAAGTAATTCGAATGAGAAAAAAGTTCTTTCAGATGAAGAATTAAAAGATAGAATATTAAAAGGTCAAATTGGTGATGAATTGTATAGTATTCGTCAGTTACAAGTTAAAGTTGGGCAGAATAATCAACTTAGTGATGGACTTGTTGACAGGGAAAATGCTTTATTGCAAATGCTTTCTAAAATACTTAATATTCCCATGTTAAAACAAAAAAAGAATAAAACTTTTGAATTGGATGGTAGAAAAACAGAATTTCAAAGGGCTATTGAAAGTATTGTAGGATATAGAGAACCATTAACAGAAGAACAGCATAGAGAAAAGGAAGCAGAAATACAAGATTATTATAGTAATCCAGATGTTCAAAAAACAATTTATGATTTACAATTAAAACGATTATTATTCGATATGAATGGTAGAGATGCTTCAGAGAAAATATATGCGGCTGAAAGAGAAGACAATAATCGCCGTGCATCTTTATCAGAAGCAATTGATTTGTTGGATTCTAGTTTACCAAATAGTTTTAATGTGTCGTCATCAAGGAAGATTGAATCTAATAATGATATAATAAAAAATGAGCAAAAAGAAGAAACTAGAATATTATTTAATCAAAATAGAGAAAGATTACAAAGCGGAGCAGAAGAACAAGCTAGAATATTATTTAGACAAAATAGAGAAAGACAACAATTACAAAGCGGAGCAGAAGAACAAGCTAGAATATTGTTTAGACAAAATAGAGAAAGACAACAATTACAAAACGGAGCAGAAGAACAAGCTAGAATATTATTTAGACAAAATAGAGAAAGACAACAATTACAAAACGGAGCAGAAGAACAAGCTAGAATATCTTATGGTCAGGATGATAATAAACAATATACTGTAACTGATATTGATAGTAGATATGGTATAATAGATCAGCCTTCTAAGCCGATTAAAATTAATTCAAGGCAATTAACAAATATTAGAGCAAAAAAAATAGGTTTGCAAATAAGTGATTCGTTGATTGTGTCATTGAAAGAACAATTAGACCAGCTTGGTTTAGGAGAAGAGAATAGTGGACCTGTTCTTACTAAAGTTGCTTAAAGCATTGTAAATATATTTACAGGATAATTGTCAAATAGTGTGTGTAGATACAAAAAAGTGATAATTATTTATAAAGTCAATGCGTTAAGCATTGGCTATT
Organism: uncultured bacterium; assembly: GCA_949291455.1. GTDB lineage: Bacteria > Bacillota_I > Bacilli_A > RF39 > UBA660 > RUG13868. The sequence goes on along the minus strand of CASEVQ010000043.1, from coordinate 17 downwards.
TTTTTGATTTTTAATAA
>CASEVQ010000042.1 GCA_949291455.1 uncultured bacterium | reverse complement strand
AATTAAACATTTTCTAATCATTTTTTTCTTTTTATTAATCATAGGTCTTTTTTTTGTATATAATAATCGTTAATTATCATATTATTTAATTTAAAATTTTTATGCTTACTTGCAAACTTATGTGCTAAATACAATCCATTTCCTCTATTTTTCCCTTTAGTTGTATAACCTTTTTGGTTTATTTTATTTATTTCTATCTTTTTAGAAAAGGTATTTGAAATAACTATAACTATGTTATTAACATTGGTATAAAATTCACAACAAATTTTTCTTTTTATAGATTCCTTTGCTGATTCGATTGCGTTATCAAAAAAAATACCTACTAGTCTACAAAGCAATTTATTTTCTTCTATATTTAGTTTTTTTAATTTACCATCTACATTATTTGAAATATCAATTGTCACTTCTATATTACTATTTTCAGCAATAGTAATTTTATAATACAATAATCCCTTTAATCCACCCTTTGGAATATTTTTTATTTTTTGTACATTTTGGCTTTTTAAATTAATCCTCTCTTGCATTATATTGTCTATATAGTCAGCTGCTTTCTTATTTCTTTTTACCATATCTCTTAATGTTGCCCATTGATTTTTAGATTCGTGAATATTTATGCTTTCCAAATCCATCCACTCTTCAAACGTTTTTAAATAATCAAATAATTGATCATATTTGATTATTATTTTCTCTTTCTCATATTTTTCTTTAAAAAAAATAATTGAAATTATCACAAATCCACAAATGATAAGTATACTTAAAACGAAAATATTATTCAACATAAAATTTTGATAAATTATATAAAAAACAATGCTTAAACTTAAAATTAAAAAAACCATAAATATAACTAATTCTAAATTTTCTTTTTTTTCGCTTAATTCTATTGTCTGAATTAATTTTAAATTAATTTTTTCTATGCTTAACAGTAAAATTGTTATAGCACCTACAAAGGAATTAGTAATTACTATATATAAAACGTCGCTTCTAATGTCATTTACTTCAAAAAAATTTACAAATATAAGTGATACAACTGCATCTGATAAAAATAAAAATATCATAAAAATACTACAGGCTACAAATACTTTAGAAATGTTTTCTTTATATATAAATACTAACTCAAAATTTGATGCTAAAAAGAATACTATTGGTGTCATTAAATTATATTTAATATTATACATTAATGTTAATAAAATAGTTATTGAGATAACAAAAACAACATCTTTAACCGTAAATTTTGAATTTTCTTTTAATACAAAATTAAAATTTTTTTTAATGAATATAAGCATTATTATGCTTTGAATAGTTGAGCCAATAATACTACCTATTACTGTTTCTGACACTATTGCACACCTTCTTCTTGTTATTTCTTGATATATCAAAGGTTACAATTCCATTTTTAAACAATATTTTATTTTCTGAATAATCATATTCACTTATTTGGTCTACATTAACAATGCTACTTCTGCTTGTTTTTATAAATCTTTTATCTAACATTTTAAACACTTCATTTAATGTTTTATGAATTATGTAATCTCCATAAGTTGCCTTTACTATACATTTTTTACTATCTTTTTCTTTTTCAATAATAACAATATTTTTAAAGTCTATTCTTTTTATGACTCTATTTGACTCAAAGGTTAAGCACTTTTCTCTGTTATCATAATTTTTCTTTACTCTTTCTAAATCTTCTTTGAGTTTGTTTTCATAATTATCAAATTTATTTATAAAATCCAACAAATAAAGTCTATTGCTTAATGCTTCAAACTTTAATTCATTGTGTGCCGTTAAAAAAATAATTAGTGAATTCCAATCATCTAATTCTTCTCTTATATATCTAGCAGCATCTATTCCAGAACTGCACTTTGTTTCAATATCCAAAATATATAATTTAAACCCTTCGATTTCTTTTATTTCTGACTTAAACTTATCACTATAGTCTTCATACATATAAAATTTATCAACTATGTCAAAGTTCATCATGTAGTTTTTAATTATTTTTCTAATTTTTTCTGAAAATTCTTTATTATCATCACAAATTATAAAATTAATCATTACCTTCACCTACTATTTTATAATGAATAATTTTACCATATTTTTCCATTTTTTTAAATATATATATTCACTGTTTTTTTATTTTTTTTCTCTCAAATTCTTTTACTTTATCACTCATTTTTTTAGAAATTATACTTGTATGTGAAACAAACCAAATAACTAAAATCAACAATACAAAATAAATAATCATGCCTTGTGTGGGATTTTGTAGAGCATAAAATATCGATGCTAGTGAAAATAAAATATTTATAACATATATAACTAAAACCGTTCCTTTTTGAGAAAAATTCATCATTAAAAATTGATGATGCAAATGCTCTTTATCAGCTTCAAAAATTGGTTTTCTTTTTAATAGTCTTCTTATAATAGCAAATAGTGTATCTAAAATTGGAATTGCCAATATCATTATTGGAACTAATAAAGATGTTAGTAATGTTCCCTTATAACCAAGTAATGATATTATTGCAATAATAAATCCTAAAAATGATGATCCTGATTCTCCAGCAAATAAATATGCGGGATTAAAATTATGCACTAAGAAACCTAATGAAGAACCTAACATTATAAAAGTAAGAGTTATTTCTAACGTTTCCACTCTTCCTTGAAAAAATGAAATAATTCCAATTGTTAAAAAAAAGATTGCTGAAATTCCTGAGCTAAGTCCATCAAGTCCATCAATAAGTCTTATTACGTTTGTACATCCTAATATAAAGAAAATGGTAATAATATATGAAAAAAATCCAAATTCAATATTAATACCTAATATTGTTATGTTTGTAAGAAGTATTTTACCGTAAAAAGTTATAACTAACGAAGCAAGTAATTGCCCTATTAATTCTTCCCTTGCTCTTAAAGTTTTTATATCATCGATTAGTCCTGTTATTATTATAATAAAACTTGCAATCAATATAGAATTCATTTGAATACTATGTACACCAAAAAGCATATATCCAAATAAAAAGCCTGCATAAATTCCTAATCCACCTAATTTTGGTGTTGGTTTAGTATGTACTCTTCTTTTATCTTTTGGAATATCAATAGCACCTATATGATAAGCAATTTTATTAGTAAATGGCATAATTAAAGCTGTAAAAATAAATGTTACTATTACCATTAAAAATACTTCATCTAAATAATCATTAAACATAAATTATCACCACTTATTAGTATTATAGCAAATTTTAGTAAAAAAAAAAGGTATTGCCTTTTATATTAATTATTTGTCAATTAAATTTAAATTTTCTAACATTATTCCACATCCCTCTGCAACACATGTTAATGGACTTTCAGCTATAAAAATAGGAACTTTTAATTCTTCTTCAAACAATTCAGGGAAACCTTTTATAAGTGCCCCTCCTCCTGTTAAAACAATTCCTTTATCAATTATATCTGCTGATAATTCTGGTGGTGTTTTTTCTAATACTGATTTAACTACTTTTATTATTTCCTGGGCTAGTGGTTTTAATGATTCTTCCACTTCCTTTTCACTTATTTCAACCATTGATGGTAATCCTGTAGATAAATCTCTTCCTTTTATTTCAATTTTTTTGTTTTTTTCACCATTATATACATTTCCTATATTAAATTTTATATCTTCAGCTGTTCTTTCACCTATTAAAAGCTTGTACTTATTTTTTACATATTCTACAATAGCATTATCAAATGAATTACCGGCTATTTTTATGGAAGCTGAATTAACAATTCCACCTAGTGATAGTATTGCTATATCAGTTGTACCACCTCCAATATCTATAACCATATTACCACTTGGTTTTTCAATATCCATTCCAGCTCCAACTGCTGCAACTTTTGGTTCTTCTTCAATAAATACTTTTTTAGCGCCTATTCTTTCTGCTGCTTCTTTTATAGCATTTTTTTCAACAGAAGTTATATTTGATGGACAGCATATTAATATTCTAGGTTTAGAAAATAAGCCTTTACCTTTTACTCTTGATATTAAATCATTAAGCATTGCTTCAGTATATTCAAAATCAGCAATAACTCCATCTTTTAGTGGTTTTATAGCTTTTACTTTACCAGGTGTTCTTCCTAACATTTGATTAGCTTCTTTTCCAACTGCCAAAACTTGTTTAGAATCAGCATCTATCGCTACTACAGTTGGTTCATTGACTACAATACCTTCTCCTTTTACATATATTAGAACATTTGCTGTTCCTAAATCTATCCCTATATCTCTCATATCATCCCTCTTTTAACTTTAAATATCTTTTTCTAGTAGATTCACCACCTTTTATGTGCCTTATTTCTATATGGTTCTTAAATATTTCTACTATTTTTATATGTAAATTTTTATCAATGTCATAGAGTCTTTCTTGTAAATCTTTATGTACGGTACTTTTACTAACATTAAACTTTTTAGCTATTTCTCTAACTGTTTTTTTAGTTTTTAAAATATAAATAGCTTCATTATAGACTCTATTAACTATGTTTTTATTCATATATATCATCCTCTAGTTAATTATATAAATCTAATCTTTTTATATGAACAAAAAAGACTGTTAAACAGCCTAATAAACATTACAATTCTTTAAAATCTTTTCCAAGATAATTATTAGGATCTACAAGGCTTCCTTCTTTCATAAGTTCAAAATGCAAATTGTAATTTTCTGGAGATAGTTTTGATGTTCCACCTTTAGCAATTACTTCACCACGTGCAACCTTAGTACCAACTTTTATATTTTCAGAAATATTATCTAACATTTGATATACACTAACAAAATCTTTATCATGAGTAATTTCAACAATATTCCCTAATAAATCATTACTATATACTTTTGTAACTTTACCATCCATTATACTAACTACATCAAATTCCTCTGTTGAAGAATATGTAACTCCAGAATTTTGTAAATATGTGTTTTCATATTTTACAATTGAATTTTCTTGATTAGTTGCTTCAGCTTGATAGTTATAATAACTTGATACTATAGTAACATTTTCACTTGTAAATGGTTTTAGAATAATTATTTGATTATCGTTTACTACTGGTATACCATTATCAATTATACTATCAGAAACATATGTTAAATCATCATCTTCTTCTTTTTCTTTATATATTAAAGTTGTAGACATTGTCATTAATGCAATAACCATTAAAATATATAAAGTCGGCAATACAAATGGTTTTAATACTAATTTTTTCTTCATATAATTCACCTCATTAGTATTTTTTTCTAATTAAGTGATTATATACATTATTTTTATAAAAAATTTAAATAAATATCATAAACAAAATTAGTTGCTAAATAAATTAAAGATAATGCTATTAAATAATAAAAACACCTTGCTTGATATATTTTATTTTTTTTAAACATTCCATTTATATTTAGTGAATCCATAGACCAAAATACTATTATGCTCATTAATAAATATAAAAAAAATTTACCTGTCAATATACTCACCATTTTCATATTTATATATGTCATTAATTCTTTTTACATATCTATCTAAATTACCAAATTCTGTATTTATAAAAGTTTCTACAATATCAATAGCCTCATTTATATCTTTTTTTCCTGATAGAGCAATTACATTTGCATTATTATCTTTTCTAGTTAACATAGCATCTTCTTTATTATCTACTTTAGCACAGCGTACTTTCTTAACTTTGTTACATGCTATAGATATTCCTATTCCACTACCACAAATTACTATACCTAAATCATATTCATTATTTTTAATTTTTTCACCTACTAAAAATCCATATTTAGTATAATCCACCATTTCCGTATTATTTGTTCCTAAATCAGTAATATCATATTTTCCTTTTAAATATTTTAATAAATTTTCTTTTAAAGTATATCCACGATGATCACTTGCTATACACAATTTCATTATCTCACCTCATTATTATTATAGCATTTTATTATTTATTCCTATAGTTATTTAATAAATTATTACTAATTAAAAATTAAAAACAAAATTGAAGATGTATTCTTCATATGTTTCTTTCCTAGGAATTAAACTTTTTTTATCAAATAAAAAAAGTTATTATCACAAAAAAAATCAAAAAAAAATGCCGGTTGCAAACGCAAGCAATCGGCATAATTAAAATACTCTTTTACTATTAAATCTGTCTATCTATACACTTCGTTTCTTTATTAAACCACAAAGATCAGGGTTAAATTTTTCCACAAGTGGAAAAACTATATACCCAAAACTAAACGAAAGGAAATGTTACCGCTAGCACGCCCGCTGATGCCGCTGAAAGAGAACGCACCAGCCCTAAAACCGTTGTCATAGTAGCCCCCACGGCCGAACCAAGGGGAGATAGAGTAAACAAACGAAGCAGAATCATTATACCATGATGATACATCATGAATAGTAAGTCTATCAAATGGTCCCATCTCTCCTGTTGCATCTCCTAATATTCTTTGAGACATATTTAAATAACTGGTATTGTAATTATAAACATCGTAATATTTGCTTTCTGGAAAATCTATTCCATCTGTATAACTACTCCCATCAGATAATGTTCCATTAAATCCTGAATTAGAAGAAGAAGAACCTGACATTAAATTTCCATTTGCATCTTTCATTACTCCCATTACATATTCATAGGCTCCTCCTGACATATCATACACTCCTGTTATATTTCCTGTCGTACTTGCTAAATAACCAACTAGTGTATTCCACATTGCAACATCTGTTGTACTTTGACTTCCGTTTTCTGTTGTTGCTGCATATCCTGTCTTATATTGAGAATAGTTATTAATCCTTATTTCACCATTTATTCCATAGATAGAATGTGATAAGTACGCTACTGCTCCCCATTCTGTATTCTTCATCATATGAGATTCTAATTCACGTTTGTAATTATAACTTACTGTAAAGGCATTTGCTACTTGTATATTTCTCCAACTGTAGACATTTGGTTTTACTATTACTTTATCTACTTCTGTTGTATTTTTTCGAGCTCCAGATTCACTTGTTGCTCCACTATATCCTGTCTCAAACTTTCCTACCCATATTCCATTTGTATTGAATGCTAAGAATGCTGGATGAGTCATGTAATCTCCTACTTCACAGTTTCCACTTTCTCCTGATACTCCTGGTGTTGTACATTCTCCAGAAACACTATCACTTGTATTACTAGTTCCAAATCTTATTTCTATTGAATGTACTTTACTTTCATCTATTGTTGTAAGACCACTATAATTTCCTAAATCCCATAACTTATAACTATACTTCGGTATCCATACAAAATAACTCTCTATCTCTTCTTCTGGTATTACTTCTCCATTATTATAACTCTTACCTTCATCTTTCAATATTACTGCATTTGCCCATCTTTTTTCTTCATAACTATACCATTCTGTAGTTGTATCTGCTTTCTTTACTGTTCCATCATTCTCTATTGTTACTGCTATTAATGACCCACTTAACTTTGGTTCTGTTCCATTTAATATTTCTTCTTTATATGTTATATTACCTGGTTCTTCTGTTTCACTTCCATCACTTGTTCCTTTTTCTGGAATATTACTTGTTGCTAACATCTCTTCTGCATCATTTATACTACAACTGTCCTTTAATAATAATATTTTTTCTCTATCTCCTACACCAATATTTGTAGAGATACTTGTTACATTATTCTCTATTCTATCAACATCTAATAAATCTTGATATGTTAAATATATTCCTGTGTTTGTTTCATCTCTACTTGTCCAATAATAGTCATAACTAGTTCCATCATATGTTACTACTACATAATACTCTTTCCAGTCTCCATATGGACTATTTCCTCCTTTTTCCATTGAGACACAACTTCCTGGTATATAATATGTTGTCTCCTTATCATAAACTGGTATTTCTGCTGCATTTATCTTATTTCTTACTCCATCTATATATCTTGATGCTGTTGTTATATAAGCACTCTTTCTTGATGATGATATATACTCTGTTACTGCTGGTATTGCTATTATCATTAATATTCCTAATATTATTATTACTGCTAAT
>CASEVQ010000041.1 GCA_949291455.1 uncultured bacterium | reverse complement strand
ATATAATTATATAATTTTTATAGGTGATATTATGGACAATATTAAAGTTTTATTTATGGGAACACCTGAATTTAGTGTTTCAATACTTGAAGGATTAATAAAAAAATATAATGTTGTAGGAGTTGTAACTCAACCAGATAAAGAAGTAGGAAGACATAAAGAAATAAAGTTTTCTCCAGTTAAAAAAGTTGCCTTAGAAAATAATATAAAAGTTCTTCAACCTATAAAAATAAAAAATGAGTATAATGAAATTTTAAACATGAAACCAGATATAATTGTAACATGTGCTTATGGACAAATTATTCCAAAAGAAATACTTGATTTTCCTAAATATGGATGTATTAACGTTCATGCTTCACTACTCCCAAAATTAAGAGGAGGAGCTCCAATTCATAGAGCAATTATTAATGGCAATGAAAAAACAGGAATTACTATTATGTATATGAATGAATCTATGGATGCTGGGGATATTTTATCACAAGAAGAAATAAATATTCCATTTGAAATGAATACTGGTGAATTACATGATAGACTTAGTGCATTAGGATGCAAACTTTTGTTAGAAACACTACCTAAAATAATTAATGGTACAATAATTCCAATAAAACAAGATGAAAAGAAAGTAACTTTTGGAAAAATAATAAAAAGAGAAGATGAACTTTTAGATTTTGATACTACTACTTTGAATGTATATAATAAAATAAGAGGATTATCACCAACTCCAGGAGCATATTCATTATTAGATGGAAAAATTGTAAAAATATATAAATCTAGAATAGGCAAAAATTTAAGTAAAGCTTTAAGTGGAACTATAGTTAATATATATAAAGATGGTATTGGAGTAAAAACTGTCGATGGTGAAATAATAATTGAAGAACTAAAAATTGAAGGGAAAAAGAAAGTTAAAGCTTCTGAATATTTAAATGGTATAGATAAAGATAATTTATTAGGAAGAAGGTTTATGAAAGAGTAGGGATTTTATGAATAATGATGATTTTAATTATTCTAGTTTAATTTTTGATAAAAAATATCGAGCACGTTTAATTTTAACAATTTATGGAATATTATTTATAATATTAATTATTTTTTTAAGAATAAATATAAGTAATAAAAATTATGGTGAATCTAATAATGAGATATTAAACAATGAAATTGTAGATAATAATAACGAAGAAAACGAAAATTCATATATTGAGTCATTGTTTTCATATATAGATCTTAATAATTATAATTTTGAATTTAAAATATATTATAACGATAATATTTATATTTCTAGTGGGAAAAGATTTAATAGAAAATATGATTTCAGTTTAACAGATGGAAATAACATTGTTAATTATTTAGCTAGTGGTGAACTAGTAAAAATTAAGCAGGAAGATTCTTATATAAATTCAATATTGCCATATTTTTATATTAATCATTTTGATAATGATGTTTTAAAAGCAATATTGGCCAGTTCAAGGCAAGTATCAGAGAATAGTTATGAAATAACTAATGGAATATTATCATCATTTGTAGATTCTAGTTATAATTTAATTGTTGGTGATGATGAATTACTAAATACTATAGAATTGGAAGTAAAAAATAATATTATTGTAGGAATAAATATGGATTTTACTAATTTATTTAATGACTATGATGAAGTATCGTCATTAAAAATAGCGTTAAATTATTCGGATTTTGGGTTAATTGATGATTTTGATATCAATTTTTAAATAAAAAAGTAAAAAAAACTTGCAATATTTAAAAACTTAGTATATACTTTAGAAGTACGGCCGGTTATCGGTTAATAGTGGGCTTGTAGCTCAGGTGGTTAGAGCGCACGCCTGATAAGCGTGAGGTCGGAGGTTCAAGTCCCCCCAGGCCCACCATATAGTTGCCTCAATAGCTCAGTTGGTTAGAGCACTTGACTGTTAATCAAGGGGTCCTAGGTTCAAGTCCTAGTTGGGGCGCCATTTTTTTGGCCAGTTGGTGAAGTGGCTTAACACACCGCCCTTTCACGGCGGCATTCATGGATTCGAATTCCATACTGGTCACCAAAGAGAATTAAACCTTGATATCAAGGTTTTTTTATTTATAAAGAAAGTGTGTTTGAGTATATAAGAAAAATATGATAGATGTTAAATTAATATAAGAACTAATATATCAATATTATTTGAAAAAATACTATAATAATTATGAAAACTTTATTATATACTTTAATATGTAATTCAAGAATTTCTTCTAATTATTTTTATATTAAACCAATTATACGACCTAAATTACTTTTTTTAGAAATGTTTCACATCAACTGTAACTCTACATTTTTTATTTTCATTTTTCTTTTTTTTTATATACAAAAATGTTATACTTATATTATGTTTAGGAGGCTTTATGAAAAAAAATATTCTTTTTTTATTATTGATTATTATGATATTGTGTGTAAATTTTAAAGTTAATGCATTAGATTATAAAATATCTTATGATAATGAACTTAATACTGATTTTAATATTGTTTCTGGTAGTGAAGTTTCTGTTAATTGTGATGGTATTTTTACTAAAGAAGCTTTGGATCTAATTAGTGAAATTTTAGGATGGTTTAGAATTCTTGCTCCAATAGCATTAATAATATTAGTTGCAGTAGATTTTGCCCAAGCCGTTTTATCACAGGACAATGATGCTTTGAAAAAAGCTGGAAGTAAGGTTTTAAGAAGATCAATAGCAACTATTGCTTTGTTTTTTCTTCCAACTATTGTTAGAGCTTTAATTAATTTACCAGAAGTTAGAAATTCAATTCAGATTCCTGAAGATCCATTGTGTGGAACTATGGAAAGTGTTATTACTAAAAATGATTTAATCATAAAATAAATATGAGGTGATATTGTGATTTATTTAGATTATTCTGCAACAACTCCAGTAAATAAAGAAGTTTTAGATTCTTTTTGTAAAGCAACACTTAATTATCCAGGTAATCCTAATTCTCTTCATAAATTGGGCCTTGATGCTAAAAAGTTAATTGAAGCATCAACTTTGCAAATTGCTAATATTTTAAATGTTAAAGCAAGTGAGATAATATATACTAGTGGAGCAAGTGAATCGAATAATCTAGCCATTAAAGGTATTGCAGATAAATATAAAAATAGAGGAAAACATATTATAACTACTAATTTTGAACATTCTTCAATTTATGGTCCACTTAGTTATTTACAAAAAGAAGGATACGATATTGATTTTGTTGAAACTTTACCAAATGGATTAATAGATTTAAACAAATTAGAAAAACTTATTAGAAACGATACTATCTTAGTTACAGTAGCAAGTGTTAATAGTGAAATAGGAATAAGACAACCAATCGAAGAAATAGCTAATATAGTAAAAAAATTCCCTAAATGTTTTTTTCATGTGGATATGACTCAAAGTATAGGAAAAGAAGCAAATTTTTTAAATAATGTCGATTTGGTTTCTTTTTCCGCACATAAATTTTTTGGAATAAAGGGTATTGGTGTTTTAGTAAAAAAAGAAAATGTTTCTTTAGAACCATTAATACATGGTGGCAAAAGTACTACAGCTTTTAGAAGTGGAACACCAGCATTACCATTAATAGTGTCTCTTGCTAAAGCTCTTCGTCTAGCTACTATAGATATTGAAAAAAAATATCAGTACGTAAAAAAAATAAATAAAATGCTAGTTGATAAATTGAAAGAATATCCTTTAGTTAGAATAAATAGTAATGAAAATTGTATTCCGCAAATACTTAATATTAGCATTCTAAATTGTAAACCTGAAACTATGCAACATGCTTTAGAAGAATATGACATATATATATCAACACAAACAGCCTGTTCAAAAAATAGTAATTTTTCAAAAGCAGTTTTTGCACTTACAAAAAATGAAGAAATTGCTTCTTCTAGTATCAGAATAAGCTTATCATATCTTACAACTGAAGAAGAATGCTTAGAATTTTTAAAATCTTTTTCGGCATGTTACGAAAGACTTACTAGTTTGAGGTGAATAAATGAAAATAATAAAAATAGGTGCTATGTGGTGTCCTGCATGTATAATTATGAATAAATTTTGGAATAAGGTAAAAGAAGAATTTAAAAATATTGAATTTATAGATTATGATTTAGATATGGATGAAGAAAAAATAGAATCTTATCAGGTTGGAAATGTTTTACCAGTTATAATAGCTATAAATAATGGTATTGAAAAATCACGTTTAATAGGTGAAAGAAAAGAAGAAGAAGTTTTAGAATTTATTAGGAAGAATGGTGGATAGAATGAAAAAAATAATGATATGTTTCTTTTCTTTCCTAATTTTAATTCCTTTTCCAGTTTTTGCACTTTCAAGTGAATATGATGATTTAATTTATGGAATTACCGGAGAATTTATCGAAGAAGAGATTGTAAATATTTATTTTTTCTATGGAGATGGTTGTGAACATTGTGCTAAAGAAGAAAAATTTTTAGATGAGATAATTAAAAAATATGAAAATAATGTTAGAGTATTTCGATATGAAACTTGGTACGATAATCATAATAAAAATTTAATGTTAAGTGTAAAAAAAATTCTTGGTAAAAATGAAAATATTAGTGTACCATTTACAGTAATTGGAAAAGAATCATATTCAGGATATAATGATTACGTTGGAGAAAAAATAGAAAGTCAATTACGAAAATATTTAGAGTTAGATTTAGATGATAATAATTCAAATATTGTCGATGAAAATAAAGAAGAAATACCTCTATTGGGAAGAGTGGATGTTAAAGAAGTTTCTATTTTGTTAGTAGCAATTATATTAGGACTAGTTGATGGCTTTAATCCTTGTGCTATGTGGGTTTTATTATTTTTAATAAATATGTTATTTGATATGAAAAACAAAAAGAGAATGTTATTTTTAGGAATGAGCTTCCTTTTTGTATCAAGTCTAGTGTATTTTCTATCTATGCTTGGACTTACGACAGTATTTTCAATGATATCGATGCCTTTGATTCGAAGTCTTATTGGTATTGTTGCAGTTATAATTGGTTTTTATAATTTAAAAAAATATTTAAATATAAAAAAAAGTGATAATGAAGGATGTCATGTTGTTGATAGCACAAAAAGGAAAAAAATTTTTAATAGGATAAGAAAATTTACAACAGAAAAAAATTTATGGTTAGCTTTTTTAGGAGTAGTAACATTAGCAATTTCAGTTAATTTAGTAGAACTTGCTTGTTCAACAGTTTTCCCAGCTACTTTTGCAGAAATATTAGCTATTAATGAAATAACAGGTATTAGTAGAATTTTATATTTATTAGTTTATACACTATTTTATATGTTGGATGATATGATTGTATTTGTTATTGCAGTTTGTACTTTAAGTATTGCAACAGCAAGTTCTAAATATGGAAAATATTCATCATTAGTTGGTGGAATTATTATGCTTATTATGGGATTACTTTTAATTTTCAAACCAGAATGGATAATGTTTAATTTTTAAAAAATGTAATAAATAAATAGATTCTTGCGTATTATTTAATGGTATGCTATAATTGTCCATGTGATATATTATATTCACTGGATTTATATTTCTAATTATTCTCTCTTCTTAAAAAAAGAAAAGATAACTAGGTAGCAGGTCCAATTATTTTTATTGATTAAGGAGGAGATAGTGATGGCAGAAGCAGAATTTAAAGATAAGACTATAAAATGCGTAGACTGTGGAACTGAATTTGTTTTTACAGCTAGAGATCAAGCTTTTTATGCTGAAAAAGGTTTTACAAATGAACCTAAAAGATGCAAAGCTTGTCGTGATGCTAGAAAAGCAGAAAAAAGAAATAATACAAGTAAATAACAAACTTTATGTTTGTTTTTTTTTGACATTTTTCGACAATAATAAATGCTATATTTAAACAGGTGATTATATGAAAAAAAATTTTGTTATACCATTAATAATTTCTATTGCTTTAGGTTTTATATCAGCTCAAATTGTATATTCTACTTATAGAAAAAATTTAGAAAATACCGATTACAACGTGTATTTAATTCAAGCAGGAAGCTATAATAATAAAAATGATTTAGAAAAAGATTTTTCTTTGAATGACGAATATTTAATATTAGAAGAAGATGGTGTTTATAATGTATATGTTGGAATGACAACGGATTTAATTAATGCTAATAAAATTAAAAATTTATATTCAAATAAAAATTATGATACATATATTAAACCAACAGTAGTTAATAATATTGAATTTGTTAGCAATTTAGAGCAATATGATATATTAATGTCAGAAGTTGATAATGAAGAAAATATTATATCTATAAATGATGTTATTTTATCTAGTTATGAAGAAATGGTCTTAGGAAAATAATTTAATAAAGATAATAATTTATTAGGTGATGTTATTGAGAATTCAAGATATTCCTAAAAGTGAAAGGCCAAGAGAAAGATTAATTTCTTTTGGGGCAAAAAATCTTTCAAATGAAGAACTTTTATCTATTGTTTTTAGATGTGGGACTAAGTCAAAATCAGCAAAAGATTTATCTTTAGAACTTCTTAAAGAAATTAAAAAAATGTCTAGTTTGAAAGATATTACAATTAATAAATTAAATACAATAAATGGTATAGGAATTTCAAAAGCTACTATGATATTAGCAATTGTAGAAATTGGAAGAAGAATTTTTTTGGCTGAGGAAATAATAGATTTTTCTAATTATACTAATTCACAAATGATATATGAATATATGAAAAATATATTTATTGATAAAAAACAGGAATTATTTTTTTGCTTATATTTTGATAATAGACAACATCTTGTAGGTAAAGAATTATTGTTTTGTGGTACTGTTAATAAAAGTATTGTTCATCCAAGAGAAGTATTTAAATATGCATATTTATATTCAGCTACTAGCATAATTTGTATTCACAATCATCCTAGTGGTGATGTAAATCCATCAGAAGATGATATAATTTTAACTAATTCACTTGTTTCAATAGGTTATATCAATAAAATACCAATTATTGATCATATTATTATTGGTAATAATAATTATTATAGTTTTTCTGATAATGGGAAAATTAATAATAGGTGATAGTATGAAAAGAAAAAAGAAATATATAAAAAAATCTTTTTCTAAAAAAAATAAATATTATTATTTTTTCTTTTTTTTATTTTTAATTACGATGTCTATTTTATCTATAAACAATATTTTTAATATAGAAAAATATTTTCGCGATATTTTATTTTATCCAACTAGGCTAATACAAAATTCTTCTTTTGTTGAAGATGTAAACGATGAAATAGAAAAAGAAAACGAAGAGTTAAAGTCTCTTTTGAACATTAAAGAATCTTTAAGTGAATACGACATAATTTATGCAACTGTAGTAGAAAGAAATAATTTTTATTGGCTTAATACATTAGTAATAAATAAAGGTAGTATGGACGGCGTTGAAGAAGGTTTAGCTGTAGTAGATAATAGTGGTTTAATAGGGTCAATAAGTAATGTTTCAAATGCTACTTCAACTGTAAAATTAATAACATTAGATGATAAATATAATAGTATTTCGGTAAAAGTAAAAGGAAGTGATTATGAACTAAATAAAATTTTAAAAGTAAAAAATGGAAATTTAATAATAGAAGGAATTAATAAAAATATAAATATACAAATCGGTGATAAAATAATTACTAATGGCTTAAGTAATAAATTCCCTAGTGGAATAACTATTGGGGAAGTTTTCATGGTAAATGAAGATTTATACAGTATTAGTAATATTGCTACTGTATCTTTATCTGCTAATATTGATAACTTAAGATTTGTAGCTATTTTAAAAAGGAAAGTTTAATATGATTATATTGGGATTTTTATCATTAATATTCGATGTTTTAATATTGAATTTTTTATCTACGATCACATTTTAGTTTTATTTACCTTTTCATTCTACTATACTAACCAAAAAATGGCAAGAATATTCTTACCATTTTTCACTTACAGTCCTATAGTATAATTCTTCCACTTAATGCTTCACATCCATCAAAAGCCTGAAACATATTTATTACGGTTTCCGGAATTAAAATATCTACTAGGGACTGTGGCAAATTCTGGATAGATTTTAAATTGATACACCTAATAAAAGGATTAAGCATTTTTGTGACAGTTTGTGGAATATACGGTGCAGATATTAAAATATCATTCTCCAACAATGTATATTTCCATAAATCCATATCCACTGGTTTTCCATCCATCCCTATCA
>CASEVQ010000040.1 GCA_949291455.1 uncultured bacterium | reverse complement strand
TATAAAATTAATAATAAAAAGAAATAAAGATAAAAATAATAAGGAAAGTATTACTAAAGAAAAACCTAAAGATATTGAAAAAACTAAAAAATTACAGAAGATAAACTTAGGTAACTAAGTTTATCTTTCTTAAGGAGGAATTTAATGCAAAAGTATATACCAAAAATGTATAGAAAAAATATTTTTGATGTAAATTATGAAAAACTTAAAACTATTGGTATTAAATGTATATTATTTGACTTAGATAACACACTTTTAGCAGTTAAATCTAATACTATTGATAAAAAAATATGCAATTTTGTAAAAAAATTAAAAAAAGACTTTTCTATTTATGTCATATCTAATAACAGTAATAAAAAAAGATTAGATATAGTAGCTAATACTTTAAAAATTTCATATGTTTCTTTTGCATTAAAACCACTTTCTTTTGGTTTTAAAAAAATAATTAAAGAATATGGTTATAAACCTTGTGAAATGTGCATTATTGGTGATCAAATTGTAACTGATGTATTTGGGGGCAATAGACTAGGTATTTTTACTATACTAGTAGAACCGTTAGAATCTAAAGATTTAAAAATAACTTCAGTTAATAGGTTCATAGAAAAAAGAATAATAAAAAGGATGGAAAACCTAGGTAAATTTCAAAAAGGAGAATTTTATGAATGAAGATAAGTATTGTATTGGCTGTGGTGTAAAACTGCAAGATTCTAATATGTTGTTTGAAGGATATACAGCTGATTTGTCTAATAATCTTTGCGCAAGATGTTTTAAATTGAAAAATTATGGAGAGTATCAACTTACAACAAAATCAAATTCTGAATATATTGATATTTTGAAAAGCATAAATGAAACTAAAGATTTAGTACTTTACATTGTCGATTTATTTAATATTGAAAAAGATATAAAAATGATTCGTGAATATATAAGTAATCGATTAATATTGGTTGTAACTAAAAGAGATGTTTTACCAAAAAGTGTAAATGATGAGAAAATCAAAGAATATTTTTCAAAATTTAATCTTGATTATCAAGATATTATTATAATTAGTTCGAAGAAAAATTATAATATTGATGAATTACTTCTATTTATTAAAAAATATAAATCTAGCAAAAATGTTTATGTTGTAGGTCATACTAATGTTGGAAAAAGTACGCTTATAAAAAAATTAATGAAAAATTATTCTGAATTTGATTGTGATTTGACAGTTTCTGTTTTACCGTCTACAACATTAAATAAAATAAGTATTAAATTAAGTGACGATTTAAATTTAATAGATACTCCAGGGTTAATAGATAGAGGGAATATTATTAATTATGTTGATTTTTCTATTATGAAAAAAATAATACCAAGAAAAGAAATAAAACCTAAAACTTATCAAATCAAAGCAGGACAAAGTCTTTTGATTAATGAATTAATCCGAATTGATTATATAGATGGTGCAAAAAATAGCTTTACATTTTTTGTGTCAAATGATTTAAAAATCAAAAAATTCAATAGCAACAAAAATGAGACACTTAAAAACATTATTAAAAGAAATTTAGAAGTTGGTTATCATCAAGATATTGTTATAAATGGTATGGGATTTGTAAAAATAACTGATAAAGCTTTAGTTGATGTTTATATTGATAAAAACGTTGAAATATTTGTTAGAGATTCTTTAATATAATTGCATTTTGTAAAGTTTTTTGTAAATAATAATATTAAAAATTGAATAAGAATTTGATAATTGTTATAATTATTATGGGTGTAATGATGATAATAAAAGTTAAAGATTTAGATATAAATTACATACAATATGGTGAGGGTAGTGACGTTATATTACTTCATGGTTGGTGTCAAAATATTCAAATGATGGAACCTTTAGGTAAAAAATTGTCAAATAAATTTAAAGTCACTATTTTAGATTTACCTGGACATGGTAGTTCTCAAGAACCTAAAGAAGCACTTACAATTTATGACTATTGTGAAATTTTAAAAGAAATTCTTAATAAATTAAAAATTGATAATCCAATAATAATAGGACATTCTTTTGGTGGAAGGATAGGGATTATTTATGCAGCAAATTATGATACAGAAAAACTTATTCTTTTAGGAGCCCCATGTATTAGAAAAGTAGAAAAACTTAGTTTAAAAACAAGAACATTAAAACAATTAAAAAAGATTCCAATTTTAAATAAGTTTGAGGAATTTGCAAAAAAGCATATTGGTTCTAGAGATTATCGAAATGCAAGTCCAGTGATGAGACAAATTTTAGTTAATACGGTAAATGAAGATTTAAGTAATTGTGCAAAGAAAATTAAATGTCCTACTCTTTTAATTTGGGGAGAATGTGATACTGAAGCACCTGTCGAAGATGCTAAAGCACTAGAAAAACTTATCGATGATTCTGGTTTAATAATCTATCCAAATGGAAGCCATTATACATATTTGGAATTTTTAAATCCAGTTTGCAAAGTTATTAAAACTTTTATTGAATAGAAAGAAGGTTTTTTATGATAATATTAGTTTGCTTAGTTTATTTTATTATGCTGGTGTACGTTATTAATACATCAGGTAAATCAATACACATGTTACAGCAAAATTTATACAATGAAAATAATAGATATTTGAAATGGTTAGGACAAAATTTTAGAAATAGTTTTATAAATTTAAATTTATATGGGATTCTTTTTTCAATATTTTTATTTTTTTCGTTAAGTGATATTTTAGATGTTTTCTTTTTACTTATACTGATTTCTGTATATATTGTAAGCTTATTTATTGATAAAGAAAAAAGAAAACATGATCAAAATAAAAAACCATTGGTTATTACAAAAAGAGTTAAAAGACTTATTGTTACTATTTCAATAATATATCTTTTACCAGTAATTTTCTTTTTTATAAATACAGAAAATAGAAATATTTGTCTTTTAATTTTATCAATACTTACTAGTATGAATTACTTAATAATATATTTGGCTAATGTTATTAATTATCCTGTAGAAAGACTTGTATACCATCACTTTGAAAAATTAGCCAAAAATAAATTAAAATCGATGAATAATTTAAAAGTTATAGGTATAACAGGAAGTTATGGTAAAACTAGTAGTAAGAACATATTAAATGATATATTAAAAATAAAATTTAATTGTTTAGCAACTCCTAAAAGTATTAATACATTTAATGGTCTTATGATAACAATAAATAATAAACTTAGTAAGTTAGATGATATTTTTATTGCTGAAATGGGAGCATATGTAAAAGGAGAAATAAATGGACTTTGTAAACTTGTTAATCCAAAATATGGAATAATAACTTCAATTGGTAATGCACACTTGGCAACGTTTGGAAGTGAACAAAATATTATAGATGGAAAAATGGAATTAATAGAATATTTACCAAGTGATGGAATAGGTGTATTAAATAAAGATGATTTAAAACAAAAAAATTATAAAATAAAAAATAAAAATAAATGTAAAATAATTTGGATAGGTATAGATAATAAAGACGTAGATGTAAAAGCTAGTAATATTAAATGTAATAACAAAGGGACCACTTTTACTGTTAAATTTAAAGATATAGAAAAAACATATGATTTTGAAACTAAACTTTTAGGAAAACATAATGTTTATAATATCTTAGCTAGTATTGCTTTAGGATATGAATTTGGTATATCAATTAAAAATTTGCAACAAGCTGTAAAAAAAGTTAAACCTGTAGAGCATCGCTTAGAATTAAAAAAACTTGGTGATTTTTATCAAATAGATGATGCTTATAATTCTAATCCTATAGGGGCTAAGAGTGCATTAGATGTATTAAATTTAATGAAAGGAACAAAAGTTGTTGTTACTCCAGGAATGGTTGAATTAGGCGAAAAAGAAGAAGAATATAATCGCGAATTTGGAAGGCAAATTAGTGAAGTTGCCGATAAAGTTATTTTAATTGGTGAAAAAAGAACAAAACCAATTAAACAAGGTCTTATCGATAAGAAATTTGATGAAGATAATATATATGTTTTAAATGATGTTAGAGATGCTTATGTTTTAATAAATAAGTTTAAAGAGAGTGATGATCTTTATGCATTATTTGAAAATGACTTACCGGACACGTATACGGAAATAGGAGGATAAAATGATAAAAGTCGGTGTTATTTTTGGTGGGGAGTCTGTTGAACACGAAGTTAGCATAATTTCAGCTGTTCAAGCAATGAATAAATTAGATAATGAGAAATATGATATCGTACCAATTTATATTTCTAAAGATAATGAGTGGTATACAGGTGCAGCATTGAGAGAAATTGATACTTTCAAAGATATTGAATTATTGAAAAGATACACTAAAAATGTTGTTTTGTATAATAAAAAAGGAAGGTTCGTTTTACAAAGTAAAGGAATTTTCAGAAGAATTGTCAATGATATAGATATTGTACTTCCTGTTGTGCATGGTACAAATGTAGAGGATGGTGTATTACAAGGATATTTAAAAACAATTGGTGTTCCATTTGTTGGTAGCGATGTTACAGCTAGTGCTGTTGCACAAGATAAAGTAATTCAAAAAATGGTTTTTCAAAATTCCAATTTACCAGTTGCTGATTATGTATGGTTTTATGATTGTGAATATAACGATGATAGTGATAGTATCATAGAAAAAATAGAAAAAAATATTGAATATCCTGTTATTGTAAAACCAGCTACTCTTGGAAGTAGTATTGGAATATCATCAGCAAAGAATAGAAAAGATCTTATAAAGGCTATTGAAGAAGCCATTGAATATGATGAAAAAATTGTTGTTGAGAAGAAAATTGAAAATTTAGTTGAAGTGAACATAAGTGTTTTAGGAAATTATGAATATCAAAATTTGTCAGAAATAGAACAAGTAATGACAGATAACAGTCTTTTAACCTATGATGATAAATATATAAATGGTGGTAAGAAAGTAGGAAAAGCAGGAATGGCTAGTGCTAGTAGAAAAATTCCCGCTAATATTTCAGAAAAACTAAAAAACGAAGTTCGAGAAATTGCAACAAATGCATTTAAAACCGTTGGGTTAAGTGGTGATGTTAGAATAGACTTCTTAATTGATGAAAAGAAAAAGAAAGTTTATATTAATGAAATTAATTCTTGCCCTGGTTCTCTTGCTTTCTATTTATGGGAACCAGTTGGTAAAAGATTTACAACACTTCTTGATGAAATGATTAATATTGGTATAAAAGATTATAAAAAGAGAATAAACAAAACTCATAGCTTTAAAACAAATATTTTGAGTGGCTATAGTGGTTTAAAAGGATGTAAAGGAAAATTAAAATAAATTAGTGGGGTGATGAAATGCTAGATATTTTGGAATCTTCTGAAAATGGTTATAATGACTATTTTAATATCCAAAATCTTTCATTTAATCACCCTTTGACTGATTCTGAATTGGAAGAATTTAGATCATTAATTTTTTCATTAAATAATCTTAATCAGATATATTTTAAAGGAACAATTGATACTAATAGTATCGAAACAATAAAAGATTTACTTTCTATTAGTGGTTTCATTGATGATAGCTGTGTAGAGAAGTGTATAGTAGCAACATTTTCTGAAGAAGAATTAAATGCTATTTTAAATAGTAGATATGAGCATCCGGATACTTGGAAAGTTTGTTATGATGTTGAAGATAATAATTATATGTTAGCAGATATTCCTAAATGTCGTACTTTTTTTTCATACATAGAAAAAATAAAATCACAAATTGAAAAAGAAAATCTTAGTGATTTTGAGAAAGTTTTAAAAGTATACGATATAGTTAAATTAATTGAATATAACAACAATAGTAGTGATTTATTACCTGACATTGTTGTTAATCAAGAGGCAACTTCTTTAGGGTTTAATAGACTTTTTACATATATTTTAAAATCTTTAGGATTTAAATGTTTTATTGGAAAAGAAAAATTAAACAATCAAAAAGATACTTTTGTTTCAATGGTTAATATTCATGATGAAAAATACAATATTGATGGACTTTATTTATTTGATTCTTCTATGGATTCACTATCAAAAGAAATTTATAAAAATGATGATGTCAGAATGATTAATTACAATTATTTTGGACTTAGACTAAAAGATATTAATAATTCAACTCATGGCGATTATTTAACAGGAGCATTAGGAATACTTTCCATTGAAGATTATGATCTTAGCTTCTCTAGATACTTAAATAATAAAAATAATTCTACAAAAAAAGAATTTCTTAGTCTTAATGACATATTTGGATTATCATACGAAGATTTATATGAACAAATAAAAAAATCACCAGCGATTACATTTGAAACAATTGAATTAGCAATTAATAGTGTTTATGGTAATAGTGACAATAAAGAAAATTATAATAATCTATTACGAGAAAATTATTTTTCTAGAAAAGAAGAATTATTTAATCCAACAGTAGATGAAATGTTAGAAGTAATGTTAAAATAGAAGAAATTTTAGTAATTTCTTTTATTTTGGGATAATAATATATAGTGTTGACAAATTAATTAAATATTAGTATAAGTAAATAAGAACGGAAGTGTATATATGACTAAAAACTTAGTAATAGTAGAATCACCAAGTAAAAGTAAAACAATAGAAAAGTATCTTGGTAATGAATATAAAGTAGTTTCTTCTAAAGGACATATAAGAGATTTAGCTACGACAGGAAAATATGGTTTAGGAATTGATGTCGATAATGATTTTAAGACTAGTTATATTCCAATTGCAGGGAAGAAAAAAATAATAACAGAATTAAAAAAAAATGTTAAAGAAAGTAATAAAGTTTTTCTTGCAACTGACCCAGACCGTGAAGGAGAAGCAATATCTTGGCATTTAAAAGATGCTTTAGGAATAAAAGAAAATGACTATGAAAGAGTACTTTTTCACGAGATTACTAAGAATAAAGTAATAGAAGCTTTTAAAAATCCTAGAAAAATAGATTATAATCTTGTAAAAAGTCAAGAAACAAGGAGAATTTTAGATAGAATAATAGGTTTTAGATTAAGCAAGCTTATGCAATCAAAAACAGGTGGAAAAAGTGCTGGTAGAGTCCAAAGTGTAGCATTAAAATTAATCGTCGATAGGGAAAGAGAAATTCAAAATTTTAAAAGTGAAGAATATTGGTCAATAGATGCTATTTTTAATGAATTTGAAGCTACATTATTTAATTATAAAAACAAAGAAATAAAAATTAGTAACGAAGAAGAAGCTAAAAACATTTTATCTAAATTAGATAACAAATTTATAGTTTCTTCAATTTCAGAAAAAGAAAAATTAAAGAAAGCTAAACCTCCTTTTATTACCAGTACATTACAGCAAGATTCGTCTAATAAATTAAACTTTAATGCTAAAAAGACGATGTCTCTTGCTCAAAAACTTTATGAAGGAATAGATATTGGTAGTGATACTGTTGGTCTTATTACATATATGAGAACAGATTCCATTAGACTTAGTGATGATTATGTAAATGAAGCTTATAAATATATAAATGATGTTTATGGAAAAGAATATGTTGGTTATATAAAGAAAGCAAAGAAAAAGGAAAATGTCCAAGATGCACATGAAGCAATTAGACCTACTAGTGTTTTTAGGACACCAGAAAAAATGAAACCATATTTAACTAATGATTTATATAAATTATATGAACTTATTTATTATAGAACTCTTGCCTCTTTAATGGCTGATGCTAAAGTTAATTCTACAAGTGTAATTTTAGATAATAATGATTATCAATTTAGAGCTACAGGACAAGTGCTTATTTATGATGGGTATTTAAAAGTATATAAAGAATTTGAAAAGAGTGAAGATAAAGCCTTACCAGTATTAAAAGCAAATGATAATTTAACTGCTAATTCTATAGAAAAAGAACAACATTTTACACAACCACCAAGTAGATATACTGAAGCAAAACTTATTAAGGAAATGGAAGATTTAGGTATAGGAAGACCTTCAACTTATGCTACTGTAATAGATACATTAAAAGAACGTGATTATGTAAAATTAGAAGACAAAAAATTTATTCCAACAGAAATAGGCATTGAGACTACTGATAAATTACAAGAATTTTTTAGTGATATAATTAATGTTGAGTATACAGCAAATATGGAAACAGATTTAGATAAAATTGCTGATGAAAAGCAAGACTATATTAAAGTATTACATAATTTTTATGATTCTTTTGAACCACTTGTAAAAAAAGCTTTTTCAGAAATGGAAAAGAAATCGCCAGAAGAAACTGGTGATGCTTGTCCAGAATGTGGTAGCCCATTGGTAATAAGAAATGGAAAATATGGAGAATTTATAGCATGTAGTAATTATCCAAATTGTAAATATATAAAGAAAGAAGAAAAAGAAGTAAAAGAAATAACTAAATGTCCTAAATGTAATGGGATGATAGTTGAAAAAGTAAGTAAAAAAGGGAAAGTATTTTATGGATGCAATAATTATCCAAAATGCAAAGTAGCAACTTGGGATATTCCAACCGGCGATACTTGCCCAAAATGTAATGAACTATTAGTCAATCATAATGGTACAATAAAATGTAGTAGTTGTGATTATGTACAAAATAATAATTAAGGGGCTGTCTCAAAATCAATCACTTAATTTTGAGACAGCCCCTTTTTTATATTTTTATATTGTATATTGTAGTTTATAATGATAATATACTTATATAAAATAATAGGAGGAAATGTATGAAGAATAAAAAAGGATTTACTTTAATAGAGCTATTAGCAGTAATAATAATATTAGGAATATTAATGATAATAGCAATACCAGCAGTAACAGAGTA
>CASEVQ010000039.1 GCA_949291455.1 uncultured bacterium | reverse complement strand
CTTATTAAAAATCAAAAAAATAGCCAATGCTTAACGCATTGACTTTATAAATAATTATCACTTTTTTGTATCTACACACACTATTTGACAATTATCCCAAATGTTTTTTTTACACACTTTCTTGTGAAAGCTTTTCAGCTTTTCTTAATGTTCTAGCTTCTTTAGCACTAATTCTTACTCTAGTTCCATCAGCTAATCTAACTACTTGTAAATTTAAATTTTGAGTACTATTAGTAGTATTTAAAGCATGTGAACGAATTCTTTTTCTTTTATTAGGTTTTCTATCAGATAAATTAATTGCCATAATAATAGAACCTCCTTCATTAAATTTAACTTGCCATATAACTTTATCACAGATTTGCTTTTTAGTCAATTTTTATTTAAAAAAACGTTATATATTTATAAAGATTTACTAGATTTATGTATTTCTGTTGCTTCTTTATCATGATCATATAGTTCATCTAATACTAGATCATTATCACTTCTTTTTGAACCACTAATTAAAAAATCTATAAATCTTGGAGCAAAAGCAAGGGTTTCTCTTAATCTGTAACTTTCGTTTGTAAGTAAATTATTAGCTTCATTTTTTGTTAATCCAAATAAGTAAGAAAGTAAAATTTCATTTAAATGTTTTTGATGTTCAGAAACATCTTCTTTTTTTCTAATTCCTACTAAATCTATTGCATATATATTAGCATCAGTAGATAAAAAATTATCTGAGTGCAAGTCATTATGATAATATTTAAGTCTATTTAATGCATCGACAAATGATATTAATTGATACATTTTTGGAATCCTATCATTTATTGATCTTTGAGGATTATAAAACTGGGTTTTTTGAGTAAGTGTCTGACTATTTTTTATAAATGGTGTTACATCTCCAATTATTTGATGCTTATCATTTATAATAAAAGCTTCTGGAAATAAAGCATGAGGAATATCTTGCTGACTTAGTGCATGCATTTCACTTGCATATCTAAATGGCAAGCATTGATGATAAAACTTATATACTTTATCTTTATCTTTAAATAATCTACTATTAGTGTTTATAGTTCCACAATCTAATTCTAATCTTGTTAATCCTTTAGGAAGGTTTTTACTTTCTATTGCAATAAACATAATACCTCCGATTTTTTCTTAATATTTAAATATATTATATACTTATTAATAATATATTTCAATTCTTATCTTCTTTTGCGTAAAAACATAATACATATGTTATAATTATTATGAAAGGAGTAGTAATCATGTATACACCATTATATATTAAAAGTAATTATTCATTTTTTTCAAGTCTTGTTAAAATAGAAAATTTAATAGAAGAATGCGTAGCTAAAAATATTAAAAATATAGCTCTTTGTGATGATAACATGATTGCTACAATGTATTTTTATAAATTATGTAAATCTAAGAATATTAAACCAATAATAGGTTTAGAAGTTACTTATTCAGATTATAAAATTTTATTATACGCTAAGAATTATGAAGGATATCAAAACTTATTAAAAATAATAACAATTGGAAATACTATAAATATTGATACTTTTTCTTTATATAAAGATAATCTAATTGTCATAATACCATATGATTCATTACCAATTTTTAAAGATTTCGATAATATTACTAATTCTATATATTTAGGATTTTCTAATAAGAATGAGGAATATGAATTATTAAAATTTTCAAGTAGACTAGTCTTTTTAAATAAAGTTTTATATCTTAATAAAAAAGAAAGTGAATATTTTAAGTATTCTATAATGTTAAAAGAAAAAAAGAATATATTAGATGATATATCTTTTTCAGATAATAATAATTATTTATTGTCAAATGACGAAGTTTTATCTTTAAGTAGCAATAATGGAATTGATTCAACTAATTTTATAGCTAATTTATGTAATGTCGATTTTCCAAGTTATAGTAATTTATTGCCAGTTTATAATAATAATTTAAAAATATCTAGTGAAGAATATTTAACAAAACTTAGTATTCAAGGTATTACTATAAGGTTAAATAATGAGGTAAACGAAGTTTACAAGAAAAGATTATTATATGAATTAGATGTTATAAAAAAAATGGGATTTGCTAATTATTTTCTCATTGTATATGATTATGTAAAATATGCAAAAAAAAGTGGAATTTTAGTAGGTCCAGGAAGAGGTAGTGCTGGAGGAAGCTTAGTAGCTTATGCATTAGGAATAATTGATGTTGATCCAATAAAGTATGATTTATTGTTTGAAAGATTTTTAAATCCAGGACGTGTTACAATGCCTGATATTGATATAGATTTTCCTGATATTTACCGTGATAAAGTAATTGATTATGTAAAAGAAAAATATGGTGAAAAAAACGTAGCTGGAATAGTGGCAATTGGAACGTTAAAAGCAAAAGCTGTTTTAGATGATGTAGCTAAAATTTTGAAAATATCTCAAGATAAAGTTGACATGTTAAAAAAATTTATAAGTCTTAATTCTAAATTACTAGAAGTTTATAATACTAACTTAGAATTTAAAAATATTATTGATAACGATGAAAGATTAAATCTTTTATTTAAAATTTCTTTATATTTTGAAGGATTTCCTAAAAATATAACAACTCATGCTTCAGGTATTATTATTTCTAGTGTTCAACTTGATTCAATAATTCCATTAATAAAACAAGATAATATGTATATAAGTTCTTATGAAATGGGCTTTTTAGAAGAATTAGGACTATTGAAAATGGATTTCTTAGGTAATAGAAATTTAACTATTATCATGGATATCCTTGAAAATATTAAAAAATATGAAAAACAAAATATAGATTTTCTCAATATTCCTTTAGATGATTACAAAACATTAAAATTATTCTATGATGTTGATACAAATGGAATTTTTCAATTTGAAAGTGATACAATGAAAAATCTTTTAAGAAGACTTAAAGTAACTTCTTTTGATGACATTGTAGCAGCTGATGCTTTAGTAAGACCTGGACCTGATACTGATAGTTATATAGAAAGAAAAAATAATAATATCGAAGTAAAATACATCAACGATGACATAAAAAAAATACTTAGTCCAACATATGGAGTTTTAGTATATCAAGAACAAATCATTTTAATGGCTAATGTCATGGCAGGATTTTCTTTATCAGAAGCCGATATTTTAAGAAGAGCCATGGGAAAAAAGAAAAAGGATATTTTAAAAGTTCAAGAAGAATCTTTTATAAAAGGAGCTTTAAAAAATGGTTATGATTATAATATTGCTAAAAAGTATTACGATGATATTTTGGCTTTTGCACAATATGGTTTTAATAAGTCACATGCAGTTGCTTATTCAATTATTGCATATAAAATGGGATATTTAAAAATTCATTTTCCAAAATATTTTTATTTAAGTTTATTATCGATGATTATTGGAAGTGACTATAAAACCTCAGTAATAATACGTGAAGCTAGACAAAAAGGTGTAAATTTCTTGTTACCAGATATTAATAAAAGTACAGAGAAATATGAAATAGTTGAAGATGGTATTTTATTTCCAATTTCTAATATTCGAAGTGTTGGAATTAATACAGCAAGAGAAATTGTTAAGATTCGAAAAAATAAACCTTTTAAAAATATTTTTGTTTGTTTAACGAAATTAGTAGAAATTGGAATAAATAAGAAATTAATAGAAATTTTTATATATGCCTCAATGTTTTCTTCTTTCGGTTATAATAAGAATACTTTAATAACAAATCTTGATAATTTACTTACTTATGCTTTTATTGCAAAAGGACTTGAAGATGATACAATAGAGCATCCTACTATCGAAATAAAGGAAGAATTTTCAAGAGATATTTTAATGAGTAAAGAAAAAGAATTGTTTGGTTTTTATTTAAGTTATCATCCAGTAACTAAATATAAAGATATTTATAAAGTAATAAATTTAAACGATTTAAAAATATACTATAATAAAGTAGTAGATACAATTGTGCTAGTAGAGAAAATTAAATTGCATACTGATAAGAACAACAATAAAATGGCTTTTATAAGTGGTAGTGATGAAATATCTTCTTGTGATTATGTAATTTTTTCAGAAGTGTTTAGTACTATATCCAATGTAAAAAAAAGTGATATTATTTTAGTAAGGGGACGAGTTGATAAAAAAGAAAATTTTCAAATTATCGCTCAAAAAGCAAAAATAATTGTGTAATTGTTTAATTAATATGATATATTATTTATAAAGATGGAAGGTGAAATTTATGAATGTTGAATTTGTAGTTAACGATTATTTATTGGCATGGAATTTGCTTTTTAAACCTTCTATTTCAGAAGATATTCAAAATTTAAAAGAACGTCTTTGGAAAAATTATCCCAAACAATATATGAAAATGGAAAAGGAAAATGTTGAAATTTTAAAATATACTAATGACTTTATTCCAGACGATGATACAATTTATAATTTTATTTTTAATACAGATGAGTTTAAGTTAGTAAAAAAGCAAACTGATAAATATCGAAGATTTTTAATGAGAATATGGGATTCTCATCAAAAAGATATTCAAAATTCATTAAAAGAATTATTAAGATTTAAAGTTGAAAACAATTATCAAATTTTAGTTGTTCATCCCTATTTAGATAATGTTGAATATCTAAAAAAGAACCCTAAAAAAAATATTGTTTGGGGTAAAAAAGAAGATATAGAAGATGGACTTAAGGCAATAATTAGAATATTATTTACTTTAGTAAAATATGAAATTGGCGATTATCAAAGTGTTAATAAAGAAATGGTATCAGCAATAATAGATTTATTAGTTAGCAATGAAATTTATACTAGACTTTCTGGATTTAGTAAATATGAAGAAGGATTAAAAAAATTAAGACTTTTAAAAAGACAATTGTATCCTTATTGGTTAATGTATATGGGAGCAGATCGTGAAGAGTTAGTTAGCTATATGATGAGAGATAGATTACCATTCGACATTGATAAGTATCCTATTGAAAAAGCTCTTAGAGAAGTAGATCTGTTTGGTTTTATTGATTTCTGTTGTAATAATCAAAAACATATAATAAGATTAAATAATTTAGAAACTATATAAGATTAAGAAAATTTCTTAATCTTATGTTTATGTGAGGTGTTGGAAATGGATTTAAAATTAAATAAAATATTAAAAAAAATAAGTGTTTCTGAGAATAATTATAATGAACTTTCTAATGCCAAATTAAGTTTTGTTAATGTTGATGACTTAAATAATGTCATTACTATTAAAATTGAAAATAATAATGATATTTCTTATAATTTTTTTCAAGAATTAGTTAATAAATTTAAAATATATTTTGATGATGCAATTATTAATCTTAGTATTATAAATAATTCTTTAAATTCTAATCATTTTAGAGAATATTTTGATAGATTTTTTATTGAAGAACAAATTATTCCAAATATTGATATATTAGTTAATAAAATTACATTTAATGGTAATGATTTATCAATAAGAGCAGTTAATGAGTTAGAAAAAAAAGATTTTGAAAAAATTTTGGAAGAGATGAAACAATTTTTATTGAAATATGGAGTAACTTTTTCTTATAAAATTGATATTGATGATGATCTTAGAACAGAAATAAATAATTCTATTGATTACGAATCTAAAGATATTATGAGTAAGCCATTTTCTAATTTTGAGACTAATAAGTCAAATAGTTTTAATTTTCCAAGAAAAAGAAAAAAAGAGGTTGATGATAAAACAATTTTTGGCAATTTAATTAAAGAAGAAGAAGCAATTGATAAAATAGGATCTATTGTTGGTGAAAATGATAGTATAGTTATTGAAGCTAAAGTATTTGGAATTGATGAATTTGTACCTAGTAGTAAAGCTTTTAAAATATTAACGCTTAAAGTTACTGATTATACTGATAGTATTCTTGCCAAAGTATTTATTCGTGATGATGAGGTATATGATGATGTTAAGAAAAAAACAAAACCTGGTACTTGGATTAAATTAAGAGGAAGTACAAAATTTGATCAGTATGCTGGTGATGAACTTGTTTTAAATGTCTATGATATATATGAATCTAATAAAAAAGATACTAAACTAGTTGATGATAGTAAAGTCAAAAGAGTAGAACTTCATGCTCATACTATGATGAGTCAAATGGATGGTGTTACTAAATTAGACTTAGATAAGCATACTTGTGAATTAGTAAGCAATGCTATAGAGATGGGGTATAGAGGAGTAGCTATAACTGATCATTCGGGATGTCAAGCATTTCCTATAGCTTTTGAACTTATTACATCTTACAATAAAGGTCTGATAAAAAAATTAAAAGCTAAAAAAGAAGAATTAGAAAAAAAATTAGAAACAGAAAATGATACAGAAAGACCACTTATTTTAAAAGAATTAGAGGAAGTTACTGAAAAATTAAAAAATCCTCCTAAATTTAAAGGATTATATGGAACTGAGCTTGTTTTAGTAGATGATACTGTAAATATAGTAATAAGACCTACTGATAATGAACTATTAGATAGTACTTATGTTGTTTTTGATACTGAAACTACTGGTTTTAATGCTGCTGGTGGCGATCAAATGATTGAAATTGGTGGAGTTAAAATAAAAAATGGTGAAGTAATAGATCGTTTTGATGAACTTATTAATCCAAATCGTCATATTCCAGATAAAATTACAGAATTAACGAATATAAGTGATGAAATGGTTAAAGATTGTGACAATGAAGAAAATGTTACAAAACGTTTTTTAGAATGGACTGGAAATTTACCAATGGTTGCTCATAATGCTAAGTTTGATATATCATTTATAGAAATGGCAATGAAAAAATATAATTTAGGAACATTTAAAAATACTGTTATTGATACTTTAGAATTATCTAGAACTTTGGATCAAGGATTTGCAAGACATAGTTTATCAGCATTAGTTAATAGATATAATGTTGAATTTGATGAAGAAGGACATCATAGAGCAGATTACGACTCTGAAGGCACTGCTAAAGTTTTTCATAAAATGATGCAAAAACTTATTAATCAAAATTATAGAAAAATTAGTGATTTAGATAAATTAATTTCTAAAGATGAAATTCATAAATTTGGTAGAACATTTCATTTTAATGCTATAGCACTTAATAAAAAAGGACTAAAAAATTTATTTAAAATAATTTCTTTGGCTAATACTACTTATCTTTATAAAACTCCAAGAATTTTAAGAAGTAAGCTTGAAGAATTAAGAGAAGGTTTATTGATTGGAAGTGGATGTTATAATTCAGAAGTATTTATTGAATCAAGAAGTAAAGAGGGACAAGAACTTACTAACATAATTAATTTTTATGATTATGTTGAAGTTCAACCTTTAGAAGTATATAATCATTTAATTCAGACTAGTGATTTTAAAAATGAAGAAGAATTAAAAGAACATATTAAGAAAATAATTAGTGCTGTTAATGAAGCTGGAAAAATAATTGTAGCTACAGGAGATGTTCACCATTTTTATAAAGATGATAAAATATATAGAGAAATAATTATTAATCAAAAAGTTCCAGGTGGTGGAAGACATCCTTTGTCTAAAAAAGAAATAACTAATATTCCATCTCAGCATTTTAGAACAACTAATGAAATGCTTGAAGATTTTTCATTTTTAGATAAAGAACTGGTTTATAAAATAGTTGTTGAAAATACTAATAAAATTTTAGACATGGCAGAAGAAATTGAAGTTATAATTGATACTGGTGGAATACCTTTTTCGCCAAGAGTAAAAAGTGATGATGGTAAAAGTTATCTTGACTGTCCACAAGTGGTAACAGATCTTGTATTTGAAAAAGCATCAAAATGGTATGGAGAAGTTTTACCATTTAATATAGAAGAAAGAATTGCCAAGGAATTATATGGTGATATTGTTTATAATTGTTTTAATAGACAAGTAAAAGAAGAAATGCCACAATTAGAAGGAATTGATTTTGATAGTGAGGTATTTAAAAGAATTCATAATACTGTGTCAAAAGGATTTGAAGAAGTAAAAAGTGTATTAATCCCATTTATAAAAGAGAATTGGACTGAAGAAGATGGAGAATCAACAGATGATGCTATCAATAAAAAGTTAAAGAAAGAACTTGGTGGTATTATTGGTGGGGGATTTGATCCTATTTATCTTATTGCCCAACGTTTAGTTAAGCATTCTAATGATGAAGGTTATTTAGTTGGTTCACGTGGTTCAGTAGGATCTAGTTTTGTAGCTACTTTAATGGGAATTACAGAAGTTAATCCACTTCCAGCACATTATAGATGCACTAAATGTAAACTTAGTTTGTTTAATGATGAAGACGGAAATGCTCTTGGTGCTAAATATTCATCAGGATTTGATTTACCAGATAAGGCTTGTCCTAATTGTAATATACCATTATATAAAGATGGCCAAGATATGCCATTTGCAACTTTTTTAGGATTTAATGCTGATAAAGTACCAGATATTGATTTAAACTTTTCAGACCTTAATCAAGCATCAGCTCATGAATATACTAAAGTTTTATTTGGAGTAGATAATGTTTATCGTGCAGGAACAATTGGAACAGTAGCAGATAAAACAGCCTATGGTTTTGTTTTAGGATACTTTGAAGATAAAATAATGGAATTAATAACAGAAGTTAGTAAATCATTAGATAAACCATTTGAGGAATTATTATCTATCGATAAAAAAGAAAAAGTTTTTAAAATAGCTAAGAAATTTTTACTTCTACAAGAGAGTATAAAAAAGGAATTATCTGGTGATATATTATTAAAATTTGACAATATAGTTCAAAAAGTGAAAGAATATTCTAACGTTAGAAGTGCTGAAATAGAGAGAATTTCCCTAGGATGTGTTGGAGTAAAAAGAACAACTGGACAGCATCCTGGTGGGATAGTTGTAGTTCCAGATTATATGGATATATCAGATTTTACACCTTATCAATATCCAGCAGATGATCCAAATAATGCCTGGCGTACTACTCATTTTTCATACCACGCTATTGATCAAGATCTATTGAAACTAGATATTCTAGGACATTCAGATCCTACTCAATTGCGAATGATTCAAGACTTAACTAAAACAGATATTTTGAAAGTACCGCTTGATGACAAAGAAACAATGAGTATTTTTACTTCGACTAAAGTTCTAGGAGTCACAAATGAACAAATTTTGTGTGAAACAGGTACGTTAGGAATTCCAGAATTTGGAACACCATTTACAATAGGAATGGTTGCAGAAACAAAACCTAAAACTTTTGCCGAATTAGTAAAAATATCAGGACTTTCTCATGGTACTGACGTATGGCTTGGTAATGCTCAAGAATTAATAAAAAATAATGTTGTACCGTTTAGTGAAGTAATCGGATGTCGTGATGATATCATGGTTTATTTAATGTATCATGGCGTAGTGCCAATAAAAGCCTTTAAAATAATGGAATTTGTACGTAAAGGAAAAGCAAGTAAAGATCCAGAAACTTGGGAATCTCATAAAGAAACAATGAAAGAAGCAGGAATAGAAGATTGGTTTATAGATTCCTGCGAGAAAATTAAATATATGTTTCCTAAAGCTCATGCGGCAGCATACGTTATAAGCGCATTTAGAATAGCATGGTATAAAGTTCATATGCCAGTATACTTTTATGCATCTTGGCTTACTTCAAAAGCAACAGATGTTGATGTTGAAGTTATGATGCGTGGATATGATGCTATAAGAGAAAAAATAATAGAAATTCAAAGCAAAGGGTATGATGCCTCAAATAAAGAAATGGGACAGTTAGAAAGCCTAAAGGTTTGCTTAGAAGCTACAGCACGAGGAATAAAATTTGTACCAATTGAGTTAGATAAAAGTGAAGCTACTACTTGGGGAATAAAAAGCGATAATGAAATTTATCCACCATTTTCATCAATTGATGGATTAGGTGATACGGTGGCAAATGCAATAGTTGCTGAAAGAGAGAAAAGAAACTTTACTAGTATTGAAGATTTGCAAAAACGTGCGAAAATTTCTCAAACATTATTAGATAAGATGCGTAGAATGAAGATCTTAAACAATCTTGATGAATCAGATCAATTAACATTATTTTAAAAGAACAGCAGTTCTTTTTTTTATAAAAAATATTGATAAGAAAATAAATTTATTGTAAACTTATAAATATAAAATAGGAAGAAGGTAAAATAATGAAAAACATGAATACAAAC
>CASEVQ010000038.1 GCA_949291455.1 uncultured bacterium | reverse complement strand
ATATTTATATTTAATTCTTTTTTGAGATTTGGGTAACAAAAAATATGTATATATTGCAATTATAAATAAAAAAAAGGGAGAAATTATTATTGAATTATAGTAAACAAATTCAGATTGCATCATTAAATTGTTTATTACAATATATACGGATATCATTAAATATAAAAATATAATTTTTTTATTTTTCATAATTCCTCCATTATATTTTTATTGCGTGTATAATAAAGTAAAAAAAGTAACTTATAACAAATTACTTATTTCTGTATATAATCAAGTATCAAATTAATTTCTTTAGTCAATTCTTCTTTTTGTGGTTGACCCATTGCATCACTATTATACATAACAGATAAAGTGAAAGCTTTGCTTTGACCTACTGATAATATTTCACCAGCTTTTATTCCTTCTATATCATAGATTATAAATCCTTCGTTGTAATCTTCTGGCATTATTGTTATAGAATTAAGTTTTGCATCAATTGTTCCTTCATTTTTGACATTGATTGTGTATGTAACTTTATCGTTTGGCATTTGCAATTCAACATTAAACTTTGCTGAAAATTTATTAATAACTGTTGAATTTAGACTATTGGCATAGCCTTCTGTAGAATTCTCGCTGATTGATACAATTCCTACATCCCAAACTGGATCAATTATTGATGAAGTACCTTGAATGTCTAATTTTGTTGACAATAACGCATATCCTACTGACATAAAAACAACTGCTATTAAAAGAGCTACAATCATAATATTTTTTTTATCTCTATTACTCATATTATATATTATTCCTCCTATAATAAATTTTAATATATTGATTTATTTTTGTCAAACTACTTTATATCAGTATTAAATATTATTTTATAGCATACTATCTATATCTTTTGGTACATTATCTTTTGCAATTGTTTCTATTATTTTCTTCTTTTTTTCATTGCTTACCTTTTTGCCAGTTAAATTTGATATATCATCTATTAATTCACTTAGTACATTTTCATCTTTCATATTAGAATTTTGTAATTTATTAGCTAATGATATTATTGTATCTTTATCTACTTTTGTTTTATCCTCTACCTTTTTAAAAAAAGAATCTCCAAACATAAAAAAACCTCCTACATAATTATATGTTAAGAAGTTTTATTTGTTATTTTTGATATTTTTCTATTTTTTTACGTAATTCTTCAGCTTTTTTTAGATATGTTTCATTATCAATTTGTTTCATTTCAAATCTTTTATTTAATAGTTCTTGAGCTTTTAATAGACCTTTTAAAATTTCTTCTTTGTTTTCTTTTGTTTTTTTACTAAATACCAACCACATAATTATTCACTCCTATTTTTAAATTGCAATATAATAGGTGTACCTTCTAATTCAAAATTTTCTCTTAATTTATTTTCTAAATATCTTTCATAAGAAAAATGTACTAATCCTTTATTATTAACATGAAAAGTAAACTTTGGAGGTTTTGTTCCTGACTGATTAGTAAAATAAATTTTTAGTCTTTTTCCTTTATATGATGGTGGTATATTTAAAAGATAGGCTTCACTTATTACATCATTTAATAAACTTGTATTTATTTCTCTATTTATATTTTCCCCCACTTTTAAAACTTCTGGCATTATAGTATGAATTCTTTTTTTAGTTAATGCTGAGACGAATACAATTGGTGCATAGCTTAAAAACTGAAATTCATTTCGTATTTTTTGTGTATATTCTTTTATATTAGGATTTTCTAATTTATCCCATTTATTAACTACAATTATTAATCCTTTTCCTTTTTCTAAAACATATCCTGCAATATGTTTATCATGTTCTATTATTCCCTCTTCAGCATTTATTACTAGCAAACATAAGTCACTTCTATCAATTGCTTTCATACTTCTCATGAGACTATATTTTTCAATATTTTCATAAACTTTTCCTTTTTTTCTCATTCCTGCTGTATCTATTATAATAAATTCTTCACTATTATATTTTAAGATTGTATCTATAGCATCTCTTGTTGTTCCCGCAACATTACTTACAATAACTCTTTCTTCATTCAATAAAGCATTTATCAAACTACTTTTTCCAACGTTTGGTCTTCCTATAACAGAAAACTTTAATCTTTTATCTTCTATAATATTATCATTTGGCGAAAAATTACTAACAATTTCATCAAACAATTCAAAAAAACCTATTCCATGTTCACCACTTACTGGAATATAACTCTCAAATCCTAATTCATAAAAATCATAAATGTTTTCCGCTGTTTTTTTGTTATCGATTTTATTTATTACTACTATAACTTTTTTTCCGCTATTTCGTAACATATCTCTTACTAAATAATCATTACTTGTTAATCCTTCTTTTC
The DNA here is from genome assembly GCA_949291455.1 of uncultured bacterium. Lineage (GTDB taxonomy): Bacteria > Bacillota_I > Bacilli_A > RF39 > UBA660 > RUG13868. The sequence continues at coordinate 8,097 of CASEVQ010000038.1, read as the reverse complement.
CATCAACAACGAATAAAACAACTTCTGCTTCGTCAATAGCTATTTCAGCTTGAAGTTTAATATTGTCATTAAATTCTTCATTACTAGAATCAATACCACCTGTATCGATTACATTAAATTTATAATTTTTATAACTAGCCTCACTATAAATTCTATCTCTGGTTACACCTGGAGTATCCTCAATAATAGAAATTTTTTCACCAACTAATTTATTAAAAATTGTACTTTTCCCAACATTTGGTCTACCTACCAATGCTACTGTCGGCAATTTCATATTACCACCTCAATTCCATTATATTATAGCAAAGAAAAAGACTTTATTCAACAAAGTCCAATTGTAATATCACAAAATTCTATAAGCTTGCTTATATCTTTTTCTTTTATTTCGTTAACATTCAAATAATAACTTTTATTTAAAAATTTTATATTTTTATATTTGTTTATTAAATAATAATCATAAAACTTCAAATATATATTACTATTGTCGTGATTTATAATTTTTAAATCCACAGTTTTGTTAATAAAATCATCATCATCTTTTTTTTCAAATTTTAAAATTGTACCTATTTTATTTATTTCATAAATATCTACATCAAAAAATCCATAAATATTTATTCCGTATTTTTTCCTAACATTTATTAATATTTTTTTTAATGAATTATATAAATTGCTTTCATTATCATTCTTAAATTCTAAATATTTATTATTAATATAAATACTAAATTTATTATTATCTACAATAGAAAATTTCACTAAATTTCACCTATTGTATAGTATGTTTATTTCTTGTTTTTGCAAATTATAAAATTATTCATTAATTATCTTTAATTTCTAGTATTTTATTACTTAAAATATTTTCCATAATAGAAATTATTTCTTCTCTACCTAATTTACTTATGCTAGAAAACAATACAATATTATCTCCTACTACTATGTCCAAAGTATCTTTAATGGTCTTTAAATTTTTTTCTTTTTCTTTTGCACTTACTTTATCAGCTTTAGTTGCCACTATTGTAACTGGTATTTGATAATACTTTAAAAAATTATACATTAATACATCATCATGCGTTGGTTTATGACGGAAATCAATTAATAAAAAAACTCTTTTTAACTCTTCTCTTTTTTCTAAATATTCTTCAACCATAAGACCAAATTTTCTTATTTCTTCTTTGCTGGTATCCGCATAACCATAACCTGGAACATCTACAAGATAAAAGCTATTATCTACATTGTAAAAATTTAAAGTATTAGTTTTACCTGGTCTTGAGGAAATTCTTGCTAAATTCTTCTTGTTAACAATTGTATTTATAAAACTGCTTTTTCCAACATTACTTCTCCCAAGCATTATAAACTCTATTAGCTCATCATCTGGATACTGGCTTCTTCTAACTGCACTTATTTCCAGTTTAACATCATTAAATTTCATGGTTTATTCCTCCATTTGCTCTATATACTCTTGACAAGCATTATCTAAGTCTTTTAATAACATATTAGCAATTTCCATATTAGGAACTCTAGCTCCACTTGCAAATTTATGACCACCGCCATTATATTTTTCTGCTATTGTATTTATAATTGGTCCTCGTGAGCGCATATTTAATTTTATTAAATGATTTTTTATATCTTCTGACATAGTTACCCACACAATAACTTCTTCTATATTGTTAAAATTATTTATCATATTTCCAGCTGAACTTGAGTCAACTCCATATTCGTTCATTACATCATTAGTTATAACCACATAACCTAAACCATTTTTAGTTATTTTCATATTTTGGGCAATATATCCTTGGAATTTTATCTCGGTTATTGGTCTCATATATAAATTTTGATATAGTTTTTCAATGTCTAAATTATAATTTTTAATTAAATTAGATATTATTTCAAATGTATTTGCTGTTGTATTAAATAAAAAGCGATTAGTATCTGAAACAATTCCTAAAAATATATATTTAGCTATTTCATTATCAATAAACATATTATTTTCTTTTATAAAATCAAGGACTAGTTCTGAAGCGCTGCTAGAATTTGTTTTTATATATTCATATTCACCAAATTTTTCAATAAAAGGGTGATGATCAATTTTACATATCTCTTGATAATTTTCTATATCGGTTATATCTATTCTCTTTTTATCAGGAGTGTCTACAACTATAAGTAAAGCTTTTCTATCAACATTTTCATATTTATCTAATTTAGGGAAGTAATTATATTTAGAACTTTTGCTTCCTACTGCATATACTTTTTTTTCTTTAAAAGTATTTTCTATTGATTTTTTTAAAGCAAATTGTGCTCCTAAGGCATCTGGATCTACTCCAATATGCCTAGCAATAACTATGCTATTAAAATTTTTTATTTTTTCATATATACTTTTTAACATTAGAAATCCCTATCTATTTATAATATCCATAGTATCTTTTGCTATCATTAATTCCTCATTAGTTGGTATTACATAAATTTCTACTGTCGAATCATCACTATTTATCTTAGCAAATTTTCCTCTAATATTATTTTTTTCAACATCAATTTTTATACCCAATGGTGCAAGTTTTTCAATTATTTGAAGTCTTGTATCAATGCTGTTTTCTCCTATTCCAGCAGTAAAGCAAATCGCATCAACATGTCCTAATAAAACATAATATTGAGCTATATATTTTACAACTGAGTTTACAAACATTTCTTCTGCTAAAATACATTTTTCATTTCCCTGTTTAATTCCTTCTTCTATATCACGAGAATCACTACTAAGCTCACTTACTCCTAAAAATCCTGATTTTTTATTTAAATCATTCATTATTTCACTGGCACTTTTTCCTTCTTTTTCCATAACATAAGGAACTATAGAAACATCAATATCTCCACTTCTAGTTCCCATCATTATTCCGGCATGAGGAGTAAATCCCATAGAAGTGTCAACACATTTACCATTTGAAATTGCTGTAATACTTCCACCATTTCCTAAATGGCATGATATTATATTTAAACTTTCATTTTTCAATTCTTCTGCTAATTTAATTGCAATATATCTATGTGAAGTACCATGGGCACCATATTTTCTAACGTGATAGTCTTCATACCAATGGTATGGTACTGGATATAAATATCTTGCTTTTTCTATTGTTTGATGGAATGCTGTATCAAATACAACAACCATAGGTGTTTTTGGCAATACTTCTTTAAAAGCTTTTATACAAATTGCATGAGCCGGATTATGTAATGGAGCAAAATCACTAAATCTAACTATATCATCAATAACTTCATCTGTTACCATAACTGATTTAGTATATTTATCACCACCATGAACTATTCTATGTCCTACTCCTTCAATTTCTTCTAATGTTGTTATAACCTGAAGTTCAATTAGTTTTTCAAGTAGAATTTTAACTGCTACTGAATGATCTGGCAATTCAGCATCTACTTTTATTTTACCACCTTTATATTTTAAGGTGTACCCACTTCCTTCTATTCCAATTCTTTCAAATAATCCTGATATTAATACTTCTTCCGTAGCCATGTCAAATAAAGAAAACTTTAACGAACTACTTCCAGCATTTATTGACATAATTTTCATAATATATACCTCTTTTCAATATTATTATTTTATCAAAAATATTATATTTTGTGAATACAAAAATTTTATTTATGCAAATTCATATTATTTGTTTTTTACAAAAAAAATGTAGATTAATCTCTACATTTTTAATTTAATATATATAATTTATCTATTAATAGTTACTATTATTAGCACTTCCTCCTAATTGGTTCATTCCTTGGCGAACTAATCTTTTTGTAATTTCTCCGCCAACTGATCCATTAGCACGTGATGTAGCATCTGGTCCTAAATTAACACCAAATTCATTTGCTATTTCATATTTCATTTTATCAATAGCTTGTTTAGCACCAGGAACTCTCATTTTCATTGAATCCTTGTTTGTATTCATTGTTTCACCTCCTATACATTTATAGGATGTGAAAAATTTAACAAATAATACTACATTTATATTGGTAATTTTTACCTATAATAAATCATTGAATTCTGTTTTATCTTCTTCCGTTATTGTTATAGTTTCAATATTCAAAAGGATATCATTTATCATCTTTTCGTAATCTATACTTTTTTCCATTTCTGTACAATAATTAGGATTAGGATTTATAATCGGATGTTTTGGAACAAAAACTGTACAACAATCTTCATATGGTAAAATACTAATATCATATGTATCAATTTTTTTTGCTAAGTCTATAATTTCTAATTTATCAAGGCAAGAAACTGGTCTAATTACAGGTAAATTTGTAACACTATTTATAGCCTTCATACTAGTTAAAGTTTGACTAGCTACTTGTCCTACTGATTCGCCATTTACAATTGCCTCTGCTTTTCTTTTTTGAACAATTCTTTCAGTTATACGATACATCATTCTACGCATAATAGTAATAACATATTCGCTATCTACTTTTTTATAAATTTCTTCTTGCAATTTAGTAAAAGGAACTATATGTAATTTTATATTATTAGTATATACGGATAATTTTTTACATAGTTCTATAACTTTATTTCTTGCTTCCAAACTAGTATGAGGGATTGCTTCAAAATAGACCGTTTCAATATGAATTCCTCTTTTTATTGCAAGATATGCTGCAACTGGTGAATCAATACCACCACTTAGCATAACAATAGCTTTTCCTAATGTATTATTAGGGTATCCTCCTAATCCACAATAATCATTGGTATATATAAATGTAAAATCTTTTCTTATTTCGATGTTTAAAAGTAAATCTGGTTTATGAACATCTACTTTTATATTACTTTTATTTTTTAAAATTAATCCACCAATTTGTTTAGAAAATTCTATACTTTTAATTGGAAAATCTTTATCACTTCTTTTTGTTTCTACTTTAAAAGTATTAAATTCTTCTTTTTTTATTATATCCAATATAGATTCTTTTATTTCATCTATCGAAGTATTAATTTTATACGCAACATTATATTTGTGTATTCCAAAAATTTTATTAACTCTTTTTAATATATTATCTAAATCTTTTTCTTCAAACTCAATATACATTCTTGATAAATCTTTTGATATAAAAACATTATATTTTTTTAATTTATTTAAAATACTTTTATATAACGAATTAACAAAAAAATTTCTATTTCCTTTTTTAGTTGTTAATTCTCCATATTTAATCATTATAACTCTTTTCATAAATCCTCTTTATTATCTATTTTACTTCAACAATATATAATTTATTATCATTATCAACATGTACTAAAGTTATTTTAACATTAGTAGGATATTCTAAATCTTTTTCATATTCTATTTTTATTTCTATTTCATAAGCATTTTCATCTTTAATTTTTTCACTTTCAAAATTAATAATTTCTAATGATACAATTTCTGTATTATTAACTGAAGGCAATTCTTGATTTCTTTCACCATAAACATTACTTTCTATATATTTGTATATAGAATTTTCAGCGGCTAAAGAGAATTCTTCTTTAATATCTTCAAGTATAAAATCTATTCCACCAACATCAGTATTAGTAACTTTACTTTTTAAATCATAAAAATCAATAACAAAAAGTTCCGATAATATTTTGGCATATTTTTCCTCGTCAATTTCCTCACTATTTAAAACATCTTTTAATTCATTAAATTTATTTTTATATGTTAGAGTCTTACTTTCGTATAAATTATATCCATATTTATCAATATTATCAATGACTTTTATTTCTTCTGGTATTTTATTTTCTTGACTTTTTTTTACACGATATGCTGTGAATAATAAAACTGATATTAAAATTATTATGATTAAAATTATTGCTTTTTTTTTCATATTTTAGCTCCCTTTTATAATATTCGTTTCATTAACAGTATCTAATCTCGAATTTTTTATTAAATCATAAACTAATATATCATTTGAAACATTTAATAATTTTTCTGTATATTCGTTATTTTTATCTATGTATTCTTGACTTATTACAAAATTATTTATTATATACGATTCCTGAAGTTGACCATTGTAATATACTTCGTTGGTTAGCCAATTTCCATTTGGGAATACTACAATATTATTTTCTTTTATATCAAAAATATCATGTCCTAAAGCATATTTATTGTAAAATCCAAACATATTTCCTAATGTTGGCATTACATCATACATTCCCATTACATTAGTTATTGTTTCAGCTTCATCTATTCTATCTTTAGACCAAATTATAAATGGAACTTTTCTATTTAATTCATAATTATATTCATTGAACTCAATATAATTTGGATCTGTCTCTGGTAAAATATCATTTGTTGTCTTATCATAATTATATAATCTAATATAATCTGATTCTGGAAGGCGTGCATCATGATCTCCATATAAAATAATAACCGTATTTTCCAATAACCCATTAGCTTCTAATTCTTCTAAAAATACACCTAAAGCATAATCTGCATAATGAACAGATTTAAAATAGTTTCCTAATTTGGTTCCTTCCATGTAAGGATAGATTACTTCTTCCATAAGTCCTGTTTCAGGATTTATTACATTTTCCTTTATATTAGCATCATATTCTCCATATTTTTCAATTTCAGAAAAAGGGGTGTGATTGGTTAGCATTATAAAAGTTCCATAAAATTTTTCATTTTCTTCATTTATCACTTTTAATTTCTCAATACTTTGTTTAAAGAAAGATACATCAGATAGACCCAATCCAATAACTTCATCAATTACAAAATCGTCTTTAGCATATAATTTATCATATCCAAGATTCTTATGCATAACTCTTCTATTCCAATAATCTGCATTATTACCATGCATTGCGAATGTATAGTATCCTTTTTCTTTTAATAATTTTGGAATAGTTATGTATTCTTTATCAAAATAATTCCCAAATGCTGTTCCTATATTTGCAGGCATCAGTGAGGTATTCAATGTAAATTCAGCATCACTACTAGTTCCTACACTTACTTGACTATAAAAATTGTTAAAATATATTCCTGTTGATGCTAGTTTATTTAAGTTTGGAGTTACTTCTATACCATTAAATTCCATTCCTATTACAAAATTTTGAATACTTTCAGCATGTATTGCAATTATATTTTTGCCTTCAAAAATGTTTGTATACTTATTAGTATGTTCTTTTTCAATTTCACTATAATATTCATTAAAATTTTTTAATGCATTATCATAACCAAATAATGCTGCTAATTTAGGCTCAATACTTTTTACTAAATCATTAACATGATATATGTATATTCCAAACTTCATAACTACATATTCACGGTTCCATTGCTTTGTAAATCTACCAATATCAGTTGATGTTAATGATGAGATAAAAATAAACAATGAAATGATACCAAATATCAAAGTACTCGTTGCAATTTTTTTTGATTTATTAAAAAATGATACTTTATCATAATATTTATTTTTTTTATAATGATAATGAAAATATAAAAATATTATTGGCATCATTATATATATTAAGTCTTTTGGTTGTAAAACATTTTCTACTACTGCATCGCCAACTGCTGTTATAAATCTGGCAGTTGATAATAACGATATAGATGAAAATGAAGTATAAAACGTATAATATGCTGAATTTATCATACATATTATTGACATTATTAATGTTAGTAAAAATAAGTAAATAAATTTTGCTTTCTTTTTCATTAAATATGAAAATGAGCCGATTATTACAACAAATGAGAAATCTGCTAGTAATGGCCTAAAATCAAAAATATTTGTCTTTTCTCCTATAGTTAAAAATCTAAGCAAAAGTGCATTTAATACATTAAGAAAAACAAATAAAATAAAAAGTTTATTTTCATACCAATATTTTTTTAAAGAGTTACCAATTTTTTTAAAAAAAAGAATAGGATTTTCTTTTAATTCTATATATTGCTTTTTTATTTTTAATAAATTGCTTTTTAAGTATTTTTTCATTACATTACCTCTTTATGTATTATAACAAAATCTTTTTTAAAATTCAAATTAAATAATAAATGGCAGTAAAAAAGAGTAAATTTTCTTCACAATGTTAATTTGATATAATTACTACATAATAAAAAGGTGGTAAGTAGTATGAATAGAAAAATGAGAAGAGAA
>CASEVQ010000037.1 GCA_949291455.1 uncultured bacterium | reverse complement strand
TAATAAAAGACTATGGATTAAGCCTTGATACAATATTAGTAATCAAACCAATTGAAAGAAGGTTCTATATGTCTAATCAAAATTATATAATTAATATTTTAAATTTAAAAGAAAATAATCTGATTTTTAAATATTTTTTATTATGAAAATAAAATTAAAGGTATAACTCATAAAATATTTGAAGCATTTTTTATCTTATAATCCTAATTACTATTCTAAATGTAATATTTTATTTGATGATAAATTTGAAAAACATATATTTATAACTTCTAATATTAAAACCAGTAATATTTCTAGTTTTAAAACCATTCTAAAATTACATAAACAGCGCCATATTTGTAAAAATCTTTTGCTCTTTCTACTAATATTGTTAACTATGACTGTTCTATTTTTGGTGAATTAAAAGCTGTTAAAACTGCTAGTGGCACTATGAGTTTTTATATTTATAATTATATTACTAGATAAACTATGGATATCATTGAAGATAGATGTCTTGATAGATTAATTAAATACATTTATTATTATAAATATAAAATTAGAATTACGATATGCAAAGATTTATTAAAAAACAAAAAATAGCCAATGATTAATGCACTGACTATAAAATAATTATCACTTATTTGTATCTACACACACTATTTGACAATTATCCCAAAAAACTAATATTGTTGCCAACAAGCAGACCAACTTGATGAATTTGCACCATCACCATCGGTTTCACCTTTAGCCACTAATCCCATTACAACATCAACTATAGTTACTGCAAAGAAAACAGCAACAGCAGCAATTGCACGTTTAATAAGTTTACTAGTAGCTCCTTTTATCTCCTTATCATCACTACTTATTACTGCTCTACCTAAATCAATTGAACCCATAATTATCAAAATAATTGGAACACCAATTTTTATAATATTAAAAAGTCCTTTAACAACAGCTACAATAGGACCTAGTCCCTCACAAGCATCTAATATTTGAAACATTTCCATAAAAACTCCTCCAAAATCATATTAAAATAATACTATAATTAAAAGCAAATGTCAATATCAGTACTAAAGATTCCTAATCAAACCTAACTTTAAAAGTAATTTATCGATGTGTTCTGATGGTTCCCTATCATTAATAAAAGGTAAAACAGAAAATATTTTAATTCCTGCTTCAGAAGAAAACTCTTCAATATCAGAATCGCTAACAATTGATTTGTTTATAATAACTTTTCTATCTTTCAATTTAGCAAAGATATTCTTGTCTCTAGTCATTAACTTATTAAGTTTAATAATTGAAAGTTCAATTAAATAAATAATATCATCACAAATATTTTCATCATAATCATTTAAATCTACTAAAATATAATCAAAATTTTTAGCTTTTAATAATTCAGTTGCCACAGAACTTTTATCAGTAGAAAGCATATTCTTTTCTCTAAAGAAAGTAAAATCTCTCTTATTAACCTCAATTGCCAAAACAGAAAAGCTATATTTTTCCTCCAATTGCTTTTTCATCATGTATATAAGTGAAGAAGCACCAGCACCAATTGTTACATTTTTAAAGCCCAAAATACGAACTCCACTTAATACTTGGTTATCATTAGTTGGATTACTACTGGAAACACTAATATTAACATTTGAATTCTGCCCAATCTGATGCAAATGAGCAACATCTTTATATGTATTAGGAGTATTAAGCAAATATTGAATACCTTCAGCATTAGTTGTAAAATTATAATACCCCATTGAAATTAACTTTGATAGGAAAAAATTATTAGCCATAATAGAATCAGGTGGAATAAGTAAAATAATTTTGTCAGTTGGAAGACCTATTGATAACTTTTGATAAGTAACGATATCATTGGAATTTTCTAAAGCTGTAACATCAACAATCATTCTTGCAAAGAAAAAATTACTAAACGTATTAATTAATTCATCCGAAGAAAAAACTCCACGTAAAGTTTTAATTATCTCAATATTTAAAGAAGAAATTATATTTTCTTGTTCATTTACAATTAATACATTCATATTATCCTACCCTCGTTAATTCACTTTCACTAACTCCCCTACCATAACAATTACCATCTGAATCCAAATTACTAAACCATTCATCAGACTTAATAAAAACTCCAGTTTCAATCAATCTCGTTTCACCCTTTATCCTAACATCAACAGATGCACTTAAAACTGAAAAAGTTGCATATAGTTTAACGTAATAGTATCCACCTCTATTTTCAGCCGGATATCTACAAATAACATATTTTCCATTTGACGGATAGCCTAAACTTAAAAGAGCATTTTCAAACGTTTCTTGATTATATACACCTTCACCTTGTTCAAGATAATTAATAAGTGAATTTTTAATTTTATAAACCCTAGCATATTGTATAACTGCTGCTAAAAAAGCAATAAATATGCTCATAAAAAACAATACAATCCAAAATAACATTGTTCCGCCAATTGACTCACGCATTAATTATCACACTCCAAAAAACTATGGTGTTACAGTACCATTAACATCTACATTTTGATCAGTACTGTCATCCCATTTATCACTAATACCACTTAGAATATTTGGTAAAAACATTGTGACAAAAGTTAATACAGCAGCAATTGCTATAATAGTAACTAATGTCATATTTAATTCTCCCGTTGCTTCCTTCATTTAAAATCTCTCCTTTCTAGTATATTATTATTATAAACGTTTTTTCTATTAATATCAATAACTACATTCCAAAAAGCATCAACATTGACAACAATAGAATAACCATTGTACCACCACCTGTAACAACTAACATGATCATTGTTTTTCTTTCCATTGTATCAAGACGATTTTTATATTTAACTTCACGTGCCTTATTTTGCAAAGACGATACAGATTTAGAAAAAATTAATAATTGCTTATATTTATTTTCTTGTGCACCAAGACCTAACCTGTATAACAAGCGCATCATTCTCATAGAATCTCTAACAGGATATGTTGTAGCAAAATCCATATAAGGTTGAATACTAGAATCACCAGCATCAATTTTAGCAATCATTTGTCTAAGACCTGGTTTAAAAACATCAGGTGCAGATTCAATTGATCTTGCAATAGCAACTGGAACAGTATAATTTTGACATAAAATTTCTAAATTTTTTAAATAATATGGTAACATTAAATCAATTTGATGCATATATTTCTTATAATAACTCTTTAAAGAAAGATACGGCATTTTAAAAATCATTACTCCAATTAATAAAACTAGCAAGACATTGATAAAGCTTAAATTTGAAATCATAAAAGCAAAAAATATTAAAGTACCATAAAAAGCATTTTTTAGCCTAGCTACGAGCAATTTATTTGGATTAACAGATTCACCATATTTTGCTGCAACATAGAAATCATAATCTTTTTCCTTTAAAAATAATAAATAACCGTTCTCTTCATCTAAAAACTTTTTAGTACTGACAGTACCAGAATACAACAAAGGAATAGCAACTAAAATAGCAACAATAAAGACTTCTATAAACATAATTATTCAGCCCCCACATTTTCATTATAATATTTTTCACCATTAAGTAAAAAATAACTATTAAAAATAACTATAGCATGTAAAGAAAGCTTTACTAAAGTATTTTCTAAAAGATCCAAATATGTATCAATTCCCAAAAGATATTGAACTAACATTACCATTAAGTATAACAAAATTCCATATTGTACAAATTGTTTATGAAAGTTTTGTCTATCTATTCTATCACGATAAACACCTTCGACTAACACATCTATATCTAAAAGCATATTTTCCAATACTTCATTAGAATCTTTTGCACCTTCTTTAGTTATTTGCAAAAATAATTGATGCATATTTCTAGTCATATGAAAATCATATTTCTCGTTCATAAAATTAATAGAATCTGAAATATCGCCATTTCTATACGCCATATCAATCATCTCTTTGACATCATCTAATACAGGAGATTGTAAAACCCCAGAATTATATACTCCTTCAAGAGCTTTAACAAAATTTTGAGTAGTTTGAAATTCCATAATAGTATTAGTAGTATATACTTGAATTTGCTCAAATATAAATTCACTGTAAATTCTTTTACAACGTAAATAAGTAAGATACGGTATAACACAAATGACAATAATCATATAAAATATTGAAACTGCAACATTATAAAAATATAGATATGATATTCCTAAAGCTGCACTAGCAAAAGTTACAACTTGTACAACATATTGTTTAGGAGAATATTCAAGTCCCATTTCTTTAACTTTAGCACGAATAACTTTGAATGAAAATGGTGCATATTTATCATAAATATTAGCAGAAGTTTCAATAACAAACTTGTACATTGAATCACCAGTTTTAAAATAAAAAAGCAAAGCAAAAATAGCAATAGCAAGTACAATAAAAATCTCAATATACATAATACACCTTCTTTCAATAATTACAAAACTACTATTACAAAATTTAAGAATTTAAAATCACTGGATTAATGGTGCTAACATTTAAATTTTCAACATTAGACGCATTTGAAATGTTAGTAACATTATTTTTATTACTTTCTCCAAATAAATTAGTAATATCTATTCCTTGCCCTTCCAAATAAGATTTTAAATATTTGGATGGTTCATTATAAGTTTCTTCTCCAGAAACAGTTTTCAAATATATATTATTAAATTCTGGTTTATTATCATCCGTAACATAAAACTCAGTAACACCTGCAATTTCACGTACAAATCTTTTTTCTACAGGACTATACCTACCTCTAACAAAAATTCCTAATTGAACATATCTATAAATTGTTTTTAAGAATTGGTCAACATCTATATTTGATTCAAGCAAACTATACATACGATGTGGAATACTTTCTGCTTTATCTGCATGTATTGTAGATAAAATATTATGACCTGAAGAAATTGAATTACGAACTGCTGTAACAGCTTCAGCACTACGAACTTCTGATAATAAAATCCATTTTGGATTTTGTCTCATACAAGTAACCAATACATCAGAATAAGTTGCAATATTATTTGTTTTCATAGCAACTATATCACGTGTAGGAAAAATTCTATCCAAATGTAATTCTAAAGTATCTTCAATAGTAATAATTTTTTCATTCTCAGCAGTATGACTAGCTAAATACTTAACAAGCTCTGTTTTACCACTACCAGTTTCACCACAAACTATTATATTACAATGTCCCTTAACACAATTAATAAGAAATTCATGAATGCTCAAAGTAACATATTTTTCATTTAATAATTTATTTTTTTCTAATCTTATTTTAGCAGGTGTTTTACGAAAAACAGCAGCAATTCCATTTCTAGCTATAGAATCGTGTACAAAATTCATACGCAACTCTGCACTTTCTGAATCCAAAAAAGGATGTGCCATATTAAAAGTTTTTCCCATAACATTAGAACACTGAAAGGCTATCTTCTCAATTAATGCATTATTAACATCTTGCTGATCAGCTCTAAATACACCTTTATCTAATGATTTTAACCAAAGTTGGCCACCATTACTATATGAAATATCTGTAATATTATCATCATCTAAATATTTTTTTAATGGTCCAAATTCAATACTTGAAAAATTATCAGCATCTTTTTCATAATTACTTTTCTTTGCAACAGACACATTTTCAAAATCATAATTATTAGAATTACTATTTACATTTTGATTATTATTCAGTGTTTGACTCGTTAAATCATTTTGATTAATAATATTAATAGCAGAAGAATTATTTTCTGCTACTGAATTATTATTTAAACTATCACTAAAGCCAATATTTCCAAAATTCATTGACTCATTCATATAAACACCTCGTTATTCTGTATTTTGTAAATCATTGTCATTATTTATACTACTATTAATATCTACATTTGGAATATCTTCAGGAACTGTAGCTGCCATATTCAATATATAATCTTGTAAATATTGACTAGTAACATTAGAAGTTATTTGTTCATCAGACCCTTCAAAATTTGCAGTTGTTGGAACAGGTATTATATCGATTCTAGAAAATCCAGAATTTCCTGAATAAACTGAATAATTATTAATAGCGTTAATTTTTCTTAATAATAAATGTTGCTCTTCTGGTAATGAAAAAATTATAACATATGGGATTCTAGTTTCATCAGAGTTTTCAAAAACATTTTTTCCATCTGAAGTTTTTACTGCTAAAATTTTAACATCCTTCAAAAGTTTTCCAACTAAAGCTTTACCATTTTCTTTTGTAGAAATATATATATCAATATAATTTCCAGGTAATATTGAGTTAGTATAACTAGTAAGCATATTAACAGTCAAATAGAAAAGAGTTTCACCTTCTGGTACATCGTACAAAGCTGAATCTGGTAAATCGTCTTTTGTAGTAACTGCTTCTCTATAAAATAAACTTCCTGCTGGAATAACAGTATTAACATTAGAATACTTTCCAATAATTGCAGATGTACTATCATAATAACTACCTTTTAATGCCTCTTTTGGAACTTTAATAACAGTTATCATGTCTGCTGTTATTTCCGTTTTAGGCTGTATAGTAACTTTAGCAATAGGTATATTAACAGGCTTTGTTGCACTATTAACACGCCATGTATACCCAACTAATAAAACTACTACAATTAAAATTGCGCATAATGCTGTAACAGTGTTTTTACTTTTAAAAAATCTCTTAAATTTTGAGGTATTTAAATTACTATCCATAAAAATCATCTCCCATAAAATATTCCAATTCAAATATCACACTATCTACTTTAAAATAAGTATACATTATTTAAAAAAAAAAGGCAATAATTAAAATAATAAATATTGTAGTGTGTTAATTTTCATTTTGAAGTTTGTTTTAAAAAAATACGGCATTAAGTATGTTTATAGTATAATAATGGCCATGTTTTCTTGTGGTTTTAAAAGGAGTGAGTAAAATGAAAACATGGAAACATATAAACGAGGAACAAAGAAAAGTTATTTGTTCTGGCTTAGCACACAATAAAAAATTATATCAAATTGCTGATATAATTAAACTAGATCCAAGAAGTGTATCAAAGGAAGTAAAAAGAAACAAAACACCTATTGATTTTACTGATGGAGCAAAAAGTAACTGTAGTAAATTAAATAGATGGCCTTATGTCTGTTCTAATTGTAAAAATAAATATAACAAAAATTGTATATTTGTTAAATTTAAATATGATTCTAAAATTGCTCAAAGGAAAGCTGATGCTAATTTGATTAATTCTAGAAAAGGGATTGATTTAGATTCAAATGAATTTAATAAATTGGATTCTATAATTAAAAAAGGAACTGATGATAATAAATCAATTTATCAAATATCTATAGAACATAAAGATGATATTAACAAATCTATCACTACTTTGTATAGATATATAAATAAAGGTTATTTAACTACTAAAAGAATTGATTTACCTTATGCAGTAAAATATAAGAAAAGAAAACATAATAAAAAGTATGACTATTCTAGCAATAATAAAATTGATAGAACAGGCCATACTTACTTGGACTATTTGTCCTATTAAAAAAGAACCCAGGCATCAATGTTTGGCAACTAGATTTCTTGGGTGCTATCAAAACCGATAGCAATAATATTTTATCATTTATTTTACCATTTGTACACTTTACTTTATTACAACTCAGGATAAACGCATGAGTTTTAAAAACTTATGCGTTTTTTATGGTATTATAAAGAAAAGGATAAAAAGATATGAGTAAAAGAAGTAAAAAGTTAGAGGAAATAAAGAACATGTTTAGAGATGTAGATATAGATTTTAATTGCATTAATGATAATGCAATTAATGATTTTATAACAATTATTAAAAAAACAAAGGACGATAAATATCAACCTAATACTAGACATTTGATGTCTGATATTATTATGATTACTTTTTTTGCAATTATTTCTAAAGCAAATGAATGGATTGAAATAGAAGCATTTGCAAAAAAGGAAGAAAAATGGTTAAAAAAATATTTAGAATTACCAAATGGAATTCCATCTCATGATACTATACAAAGAGTTATTTCTGTATTAGATTCATCAATGCTTTATAAAAATTGTCTTAAATATTTTATACAGATTGTAGATAGTTATATTCCAAAAAAGGAAAATGAAAAAGATATTTATAGTATAGATGGTAAAACTACCAATAGTTCATCTAGAAGTGGATTAACTACAACAAAATTAAAGCCAATTAATACAATGAGTGTATATTCACATAATTATGGAGTAAGTATTTTACAGGACTATATTAATGAAAAAGAAAATGAAATACCAATGGGACAAAAATTATTAGAACAATTAGATTTAAGTAATTGTATTATTAATGATGATGCATTAAACACTCAAAAAGAAACAGTAAAAATTATTGTAAAGAAAAAGGGTAACTATGTTTTAGCGATAAAAGCAAATCAAAAATCTTTTTATAATGAAATAAAAGAATATTTTGAGGATAAAGATTTTCTAGAAATTATAGAAAAAGAAAATTTTTATGAAGAAACAGAAAAGTCTCATAGTAAAATAGTAAATAGAAAATATTATATGACAAATGATATAAAATGGATAAATGATTATAAATCTTGGAAAGGTTTAAAATCAATAGGAGTTGAAATAAAAATAATAGAAAATATACAGACAGGAGAAGTAATAGAAGAAAGAAGACATTACATAGTAAGTTTTGAGAATGATATAAGAAATTTTAAAGATGCAGTAAGAAAACATTGGGGAATAGAAAATAATTTGCATGCACCATTAGATATAATATTTAGAGAAGATAAAAACAAAACATTAGAAAAAAATGGAGCAAAGAATTTAGGAATAATAAGAAAGATAGCATTAATGATATTAAAGTTGGTACAAGCATTTTATAAAAAAAGTATGAAATTAATAATGTATGAATTATCATTAGATTTTGAAAACGAAATAGAAAATATTTTTAAATTATTAAAACCAGATTTAATAAGCCAACTAAAAAACACATAAGTTTTAAAAACTCATGCGTTTATCCTGCAAAATTTATTTGTCAACAGTCTGAAGAGTGATTTTAAATCACTCTTCTTAATTAGTTCATTTACCAAATTTATTGTTCACCAACACTATTTGACAAAGAGCATTATTTTTGCTCAACTTCAATTTCACTAGCAATTTTTTTTATAAAAGATTGGGAAAATTCTTTATCAACTATTGAATATAAAATTACAGCAAACTCATTATTTGTAGTTTTAATTATAAAATAATGGTATTCCATATAAGTTGATGTTTTATCATTCAAATCTTTTTCTATTCCAGAAAATGAAGCATATTTAACATTGTCAAAATTATCAATATTTAATTCAAATTCAAAATTATTATTTAATTCATAGCCTGTCTTATATGATTCTATCATATCATCTTCTGTAAAATCACCACTTTCAAAATATGATGATATTTTTAATAAATATTTGTCACTAAAAAAATATTTTTCACTAACCGAAATATTGCCATCTTGAAGATTCTTTAATATTGGGAATTTAACAATCGAGTCTTTTTCACTTGTTATTGATACAATTTCAAATGAATCATTATATACAAATTCTGAAACATTAGTAGAATTATTCATATTTTCTTGTTGAAAAACTTTTTTATTAATACTAAAGATTATTCCCAACAATATCATGAAAACACCAATAATAATAAATATAATATTTTTTTTCATTTTTCCTCCAATAATTTATTGTAATGCAATTATTTACAATTACTTGATGGGTCTTTTTTCGTATATTTAGCATGATAATATTTTGAGCTTGTATGTTTTAAATTTGCTTCTAAATAGTCTGAATCATGAACATTATACCCACTTGTCCATTCACCTAAACTTGTAAGCCAACCACTAAATTGGTAACAATATCCGTCCGCTCCAACAAAAGCCCATCCATTTGGTAAAGGTGCTCTAAATCCTGAAGGATCAGAATATTCAAAGTACTCGCCAACATTTCCATATGAAGCATATTGCCCGCACATTTCTTGTGGAGTACATTGATCTTTTTGACAACCATTCTGTTCAGGAGTTGGCACATATCCATTTCCACACGAAATGCAACTTGTTGTGTTACCAGCATATACGCGCCCACTACCACTATATAACCCTGCCGGGCACTGAGTTAAAACAGAACTATATGGTGTTGCTAGATATTTACCACCAGGAACCCATATAAAACACTGATTTATTGCTGTCGATCCTGCGGAGCTAACATAACCATAAGGGCAACTACTACAGCTTGATGCTCCTTCTCCGCTGTATGTATTTTCTGGACAAGTTGTACAACCACTTATACTTCCATATGCTACTCGATGATTATTACTATATGTTCCTGCTGGACATGAACTTTGTGTTGCACTATTTGCAGTTTCAATATATTTTCCACCAGGAACATCTATATAACAACTATTCAATGAAACTGCTCCCTCCCAAGTTGTATAACCAGCTGGACAATTTGTACAACTTGCTGCTCCACCTGTTGAATATGTTCCAGCCGCACAAGCACTACAACTGCTTATACTGCCATAATACACTGTATGTGCCGCTTATGTGCTCCTTTATACTTTCCGGCTGGACATGTACTTTGTGTTGCACTATTTGCAGTTCCAATATATTTTCCTGCTGCTACATTTATATAACATTTATTCTGCGCAGTTGCTCCAGCATTACTTGTATATCCACTTGGGCAATTTGTACAACTACTTTTATTTCCATAATATACTGTATGTGCTCCTTTATACTTTCCGGCTGGACATGTACTTTGTGTTGCACTATTTGCAGTTTCAATATATTTTCCTGCTGCTACGTTTATATAACATTTATTTATTGATGTAGCACCTGCTGCACTTGTATATCCACTTGGGCAATTTGTACAACTACTTG
>CASEVQ010000036.1 GCA_949291455.1 uncultured bacterium | reverse complement strand
ATCAAAATATAATAATAATAATTTTTTTTTATTTAATTATTTACTTTCTTTCTGGATTAATTTTTGGTTATTCACTTTCTATATACAGCAAAGATTTACTTACTTTAATAAAAAATATATATAGCGTGTCAATTATTATATTTTTAAGTGAATATATAAGAAATAAATTAGTAATTAATAGTAACGATAATTATATAAATAATACAGTAATTTCAATAATTTTATTTTTAATTACTTTCAACTTTTTCTACTTTTTTAGAAATATTTATCCTTTATCAACAGGATTTAGGTACATAGCATCGCATATTATTCCTAACTTGATAATAAGCTTTACATTAACATATCTTTCAAGAAATTGTGGACTTTTTTCAACTTTAATATGTAATTTATCTCTTAGCTTAATTTCAATAATTTTACCAATTTTACCAAATTTACCTTGGATATTATTATCAATATTAAAAATAATCTTAGCAATGTTTATTTATTTTAATATTAATTATTTTGAATTAATGTATGATAGAAAATATCATCGATATTTACTTAATAAAAATACTAAATCTACAACAATCTTATTTATTATTGTAACAATATTAATTATGTTTATTTTAAGATTTTTTAAATATTATCCAATTTCTATCTTATCAAATAGTATGAAAAATACTTTTTCACGTGGTGATATAGCAATTATAGAAAAATTAGATAGAAATTATATTGAAGAAATTAAAGTTAATGATATAATTTATTATAAGAAAAATAATAAATTGATAATTCATCGTATTATAAATATTGAAATAATTAATAACAAAATAGTAATAACAACTAAAGGAGATAACAATAAAAATATTGATTCGTGGAAAGTATATGAAGAAGAAATTATTGGAATAGTAAAAGGAAAAGTACCTTTGTTGGGATATCCCGCAGTATGGCTTAACGAAGTATTTAATAATTAGGAGGAAATATGAAAAACAAAGAAAAAGAAGTTTTGAAAAAGTCCTTAACAAGAAGTGTTCTTCTATTAATATCTATTTTTTCTTTAATATTTGGAATATTAATAACTATTGAAGGAATAACAAACAACAAAAAAGAAAAAGAACAATTGATAAGTTATGAATCAAACGGTAATATTGAGTATCAGATAAATCTAAAAGAAAATGATTTTTATAATATTGAAAATACAAATTTCAAAAATATAATAGGAAAATATATTGACAATATAAATTTAAAATTTAATTATGAATTTTCAGCATCAAATTTGCTTAATTCTAAAGCTAAATATTCCTTAAAATTATATTTAGTAAGTGAATATACTGTAAATAACACAAAAGAAGAAATATGGAAACAAGAATATGAATTGATTCCCGAAACAGAAGAAATTAATATTAATAGTGGTATAGTAACAATATCCAAAGATATTACTTTTAATTATGATGAATATAACGAAATAGCTAAAAGAATAAGAATAGAATCTGGCGTATTAACAAATTCTTACATAAAAGCAGAATTTACTATTAATAATAGTTTAGAATTGACAGAAAAAAATATAACTTTTAATGATGAACATACATTAATAGCAAAAATATCACTATTAGAAAATATTACAACATTTGAAAAAATAAATGAATACAATAATAAAGAAACATTGTATAATACTATTTCTGAAAATACTAATTATCCATTATTAATAACAGGAATTATCTTATTATTAGTATCCTTATTATTCTTAATTCAATCACTAAAGATGTTTATAAATACTAGTGCAGAATCAAAATATATAATAGAACAAAATAAAATTTTAAAAAGGTATGGTGATGTTATAGCCGAGACATCAACAAAACCGAATTTAGAAGATACCAATATAATTGAAATAACTAATTTTATTGACATGATTAATATAGAAGATGAACTTAGAATACCAATTTTGTTTTATGAAGACACAAAAGGTAAAGAATCGTGGTTTTTTATCATTAATAATGACAATGTGTATAGATATATATTAGAAGTAAAATTTAAAAATAAAAAAATATAATTTAATTGTGTAATGTTTTATAAGGTATTAACTAATAACTTTATCTAAATTTTAATTTTTGTTAGCCAGTTGTAAATAATGCAATTGGTTTTTATATTTTGTGTATAATATTGAATATTTATTGAATAACTTCATAAAATTTATTGAATAGTTAAAGAGAGGGGTATATATGGATAAACAAGAAATTATTAAAAATATTGCTAAAAGAACTGGTGGGGATATATATTTAGGTATAGTTGGAGCTGTTAGGACTGGTAAAAGTACTTTCATAAAAAAAGTAATTGAAACACTAGTTGTTCCTAATATAAAAGATGAGTATGAAAGAAAACGAGCACTTGATGAAATCCCACAAAGCGCTAGTGGAAAAACAATAATGACTATTGAGCCTAAATTTGTTCCTAATACAGCAGCTAAAGTAAATATTGATGATTTTAGTTGTAATATTAGACTAATTGATTGTGTCGGTTATTTGATAAAAAATGCTAAAGGTGCAGAGGATGAAAATGGACCACGCATGGTTAAATGTCCTTGGTATGATGATGCAATACCTTTTGTTGAAGCTGCTGAATTAGGAACCGAAAAAGTTATAAAGGAACATTCAACTATAGGCATTGTTATGGCAACAGATGGATCAATTGGAGAATTTGAACGTTCTGATTATATAGAAGCAGAAAGTAGAGTTATAAATGAATTAAAAGAAATAGGAAAACCATTTATTGTTGTTTTAAATTCTACACACCCAATGTTGCCAGAAACAGAAAAAATAGCAGAAAGCCTAAGAGAAGAATACAATGTTCCTGTAATACCAATGAATGTTGATACAATGAATGAAAAAGATATATATAATATTTTAAGAGAAGCATTATACGAGTTTCCTATATTAGAAGTTAAAGTTAATATGCCAGAATGGATTGCAATTTTAAGTCCTAATAATAAAGTTAAAAAAAGTTATATTGAATCTATAAGAAATAGTGTAAAAGAAGTAGATAAACTAAAAGATATTGAAAATATAACTAAGGGATTTTTAGATAATGAAAATATATTAAAGGCATATCTTAGTGAAGTTGATCCTTCTACTGGTATTGTAACAATTAATTTAGAGGCACCTAATGAGTTATATAATGAAGTATTGAAAGAAATAATTAAAATAGATGTAAAAAATAAAGCTGAATTACTATCTTTATTTCAAGAATATAATGAAGCTAAAACAGAATACGATCAAATAAAATATGCTCTAAAAATGGTAAAACAAACAGGATATGGTGTTGCATCACCAACTTTGAAAGATATGAAATTAGACACACCTGAAATTATTAAACAAGGAAGCAGATATGGTATAAAATTAAAAGCAGTTGCACCATCTATTCATATGATAAGGGTCGATGTCAATTCAACTTTTGAACCAATAATTGGTAGTGAACTTCAAAGTAAAGAATTAATAGATTATTTGATGAAAGATTACGAAAACGATCCAAAAAACATTTGGAAAAGTGAAATTTTTGGTAGAAGTTTAGATGTTATTGTACAAGAAGGAATTCAATCAAAGATATCGTTAATGCCTGACAACATAAGATATAAATTAAGTCAAACATTAACCAAAATAGTTAATAAAGGATCGAATAATTTAATTGCAATTGTTATATAATATTTTCGTGTAAATATAGGTAAAAAAGTATATAAAACATTGATTTTAGTTATAAAATATGATATTTTGTATATGTAAGCATATTGTGCTTAAAAGGATGGAGGTAATAAAATGAAAAAAGCAGAACTAGTAGAAGCAGTAGCAGAGAAGACTGGTTTAACTAAAGCAGATGCAACACGTGCTATCGATGCTGTATTTGAAACTATTTCAAAAGCCTTAGAAAAAGGAGAAAAAGTACCAGTAGCAGGATTTGGAACTTTTGCTATCTCTGAAAGAAAAGCAAGAGAAGGACGTAATCCTCAAACTGGTGAAAAAGTTAAAATTGCTGCAAGAAAAGCTGTAACATTTAAAGCTGGAACAGCATTAAAAGAATCAGTAAATTAAGTTAAAACAAGAAAAGATAATCTTTTCTTTTTTTTGTGAATTTGTATAATTTAATATCTTTAGTTTTTTTTATATTTTTGATATAATATAAAATGGTGATAAATACATGTTTGAAACAGCTTTAAAAGTTTTATCTGAAATAGAGGCAAAGGGATTTTCTGCTTATATTGTAGGAGGATTTGTTAGAGATTATTTATTAGGAATAGATTCAAAAGATGTAGATATTGCAACAAATGCTACTCCCAAAGATATTATGAAAATTTTTGATGATGGAGTATTACCTAAGGTAGAATATGGCGCAGTAACTTTATACGTTAAAAATTATCGTTTTGAAGTAACAACATTTAGAAAAGAAATAGGATATATAAACAATCGTAAACCAATAGAAATAGAATATATAAATGATTTATTAGAAGATCTTAAAAGAAGAGATTTCAGAATGAATACTTTGTGTATAGATAAAAATGGTAAAATAATAGATTTGTTAAATGGAAAAGAAGATATTGCCAATAAAGTGATTAATACAGTGGGAGATAGTAATTTTAAGTTTTCTCAAGATTCACTTAGAATTTTAAGAGCAATAAGATTTGCTTCTAATTTGAATTTTAAATTAAGTGATGATATTAAAAAAGCAATATTATTAAATAAAGGATCATTAAGACAATTATCATATACTAGAAAAAAACAAGAATTAGACAAAATATTTACTAGTTCAAATTCTCAATATGGTGTAAATTTATTGTTAGAGTTAGGAATGGATAAGGAACTAGAAATATATAATTTGAAAAGCATAAAATTAAGTAGTGATATTATTGGTATTTGGGCTTCATTAGATATATCAGATAAATATCCTTTTAACAGTAATGAAAGACAAATTATTAAAGAGGTAAAAGAAGTTGTCAAAGTTTCAATAAGTAATGATACGTTGTATAAATATGGTTTATATGTAAATCAAGTAGCGGCAGATTTAATTGGAATTGATAGAACTTTAGTATCTAAAATGTATGAAAAATTACCTATTAATTCTAGAAAATCAATAAAAATAACTAGCCAAACAATAATGAATATATTGCACAAGAAAGCAGGTTCATATTTTAAAGATATATATAGCGATTTGGAAGAAAAAATATTAAGTGGTAAATTACAAAATGATGAAAATAAGTTACAAGAATATGTTTTAGAGAAATATAGCTAGGTGGGGTTTATGAAATTCGGAAAAATATTAGAAATAGTAAAGGAAAATAACATAGTAATACCTATGTATTTATATAAAATGTTTCCTAAACTTGAAATAAATTTAGAAACATTTCTTTTTTTAATGTATTTAAATGGAAAAGGACAATTCATAATATTTGATATTAAAAGATTATCAGAAGAATTTTTTTGTGATATAAAAAAAGTTATGGAATATATTTCAACATTACAAGATAAGAAATTAATAGAATTAAAAGTTGTTAAAAATGATAAAAATATAATAGAAGAATATATTTCATTAGATTTATTTTATGAAAAAGTTTCGATGAATATTATAGAAGAACTAAATAATGAAAAAGAGGATACAACTAACATCTTTGAAATTTTAGAAAGTGAATTAGGTAAACAACTTTCACCTATTGAGTATGAAATAGTTAAAGCATGGAAAAATAGCAATTATAGTGATGAAATTATAAAAGAAGCAATAAAAGAAGCTGTTTATAATGGTGTAGCAAATCTTCGATATATTGATAAGATTCTTTATGAATGGGCGAAAAAAAATATTAAGACAAAAGAAGATGTTGAAAAAAATAAGAGGCAATTTAGGGAAAAAGAAAAAAGTAAAAAAGTAGATGTTTTCGATTATGATTGGATGGAAGACGGAAATGATTGACAAAATAGAAGAATACTTAGAAGAATTGTACCCAAATCCTAAATGCGAATTAAACTATAAAAAAGATTATGAATTATTAATAGCAGTAGTGTTAAGTGCTCAAACTACTGATAAAAGAGTAAATAGTGTTACTGATATATTATTTAAAAAATATGATACTTTGGAAAAATTATCTAGTGCTAATATCGAAGATTTAAAGAATATAATTAGACCAATAGGAACTTTTAATAAAAAAAGTATTTTTATTAAAGACATAGCAACTTATTTAATAAAAAATTATAATGGTACTGTCCCTAGCAAAAGAGAAGAATTAGAAAAAATTCCTGGTGTAGGAAGAAAAACTGCAAATGTTGTTTTAAGCAATTTATTTAATTATCCTGCTATTGCAGTAGATACTCATGTAGCAAGAGTTAGTAAAAGATTAAATCTTGCTAAGGCAAATGATGATGTTATAACAATTGAGAAAAAGTTAATGAAAAAATTTAAAAAAGATGTATGGAGTAGAAGACATCATCAGTTAGTATTATTTGGAAGATATCATTGTAAAGCTATTAAACCAAATTGTAGTGCTTGCAAATTAAAAGATGTATGCAAATATAATCAGGATTTATTATAAACAAAGACAAAATAAACAAAGATTATTCATATAATTTAAAGGTGAGAAATATGAATAATCTTTTTTTTAGTTTTGTTATAACGACTATAGCAGGACTATCAACAATGTTAGGAACATTATCAATATTTTTTAAACACGAAAAGAAATTAAAAATAATTTCTTTTAGTCTTATTTTTTCTTCTAGTGTTATGATTTTTATTTCTATATTTGATTTAATACCTAATTCATTTAAATATCTATTTAAATATTACGAATTTATTCCTTGTATAATAATTATAACAATTTTTATATTTTTTGGATTTTTATTTATATATTTTATAAAACACATAATAAATATTGAAGAAGGACTTTATAAAGTAGGAATTATTTCTATGATTGCTTTAATAATACATAATATACCAGAAGGAATAATAACTTTTTTGACGACTACAAAAGATTTTAAACTAGGAATTTCTTTAAGTATATCTATTGCATTACATAATATACCAGAGGGAATTAGTATTTTCGTACCACTATATTTTAGTGGAAAAAATAAGAATAAAGCATTTTTATATACATTTATAGCTGGATTTTCTGAATTATTTGGCGCTATTATAGCTTATATTTTTTTACTTAAACTAGTTAATGAATATTTTTTTTCTTTTTCTTTTGCAGTTACCGCTGGGATAATGCTTTATATTACCAGTTATGAATTAATACCTAATGCAATAAAGCTATGCAATAAGAAATTACTAATATTATATTTTATTTTAGGGATAATTATTATGACATTAAGCAAATTAATAATATAAAAAATAACTCAAGGAAATTGAGTTATTTTACTATTTTTATAGTTCTTTTTACTGTTGTTGTAAATGATTCATAATTTACAAGATAAGTTATTGTAAATACATCTTCTTCCATGGTTGAAATATTTGCAATTGTTTCATTCTTATTATTAGTAATTGAAATACTAATAGATGCTTTTACTGATACACCATCTTTAGTAACATCAATATCTCCTATTGCAAGATTTGCATCATAATCATCTAAAGTTGCTCCTACTTGATACGTTTTTTCAGAAGGAACAAGGAGTTTTACCTCATACCTATTTGGATCTTCATATTCTAATTTATACGTTATACCAATACTGTCATTTGTTTCACTATTTTTATAACCTGTTACTACTTTATATGTACCGTTAGGATTAATAACATCGGATATTTTGTACGTAGATTCTGTTGTAAATCCTATATAAACATCGTCTTTATAAATTTTATAACCTAAATCTCCTAACTCAGTATTTATATCACTAGGTGTTGCTATTTTGTTCCAAGAAAGAACAATTGTTAAGTCAGAAGGCTCATAAGTAACATTAAGACCAGTAGCATTTTCTAATTTTTGATATACTGTAGATACTTCAGTAGGTTCAGTTCCTTTTTTAAAATATTCATAAACAATTTTATCCGCTGGTGTATATTGACTCGCTAATTTTGGTTCTGCGTTTGGATCACTACTTAATTCTACGCCAACTTTAATCACACTATTAGGAACAGTAAAGTCTGATCCATCTTTCTTAAATATTTTTGAACCAATTGCTGACCATAATCCCTTTCTTTGCGTATATGCTGTAGTAGCAGTTGTCCAATATTCACTACTTATAGGCTCATACCCATACCATAATCCCATTGCAATATTTGGATCATATCCTACAATCCAAGCATCGTTAATTGCCGAATTAGGAAGTCCAAATGAATAAAGCGTAGAAGCATTATAATTGGTTGTTCCAGTTTTAGCTGCAATATTAACACCATTAATTTTAGCAGCACCACTAAGACCACTATTTACTGCAGTTTTTAATACATCAGTAATCATAAAAGCAGTTGAGTCACTCATAACTTGTTTTTTTTCTGATTCATATGTAATGACTTCACCAGTGTCTCTAAATACTATTTTGTTAATTGTATAAGGCTCATAATAGTAACCACCATTTGCAAAAGCTGCATAAGCTGCTGCCATTTCAAGAGGATTAGAACCATTAAATGAACCTATTGAATATGCCTCGTGTAAATAATGAGTATCTATCGATTCTTGCTCAAATGTTATTCCTAAGGATGAGGCAAAATCATAAATTTTACTATTATCGTTAGCTTGGAAAGCCTTTAATGCAGGAATATTTCTAGATTGAGCAAGGGCAGTCCTAAGAGTTATAACACCCATATAGGTTCTATCTGAGTTTCTGATTTCTTGACCGCTAGTATAATAATACTTCGAATCATCAAATAAAGTATATGTTGACCAATTATTAAATTCCATACCAGGAGCATAATCAAATATTGGTTTAGCAGTAGAACCTATTTGACGTTTAGTATCAGTAGCATAGTTTGTTTTTCGTAATCCATCTTGATTTCTTCCAGCACCAATTGCTAAAATCTTTCCAGAATGAACATCAACTACTGCAACACCTGCTTGAACAACAGGATTTTCCCAATTATATGTTTTACCACTAAAAACATCATCTATTGCTTTTTGATATTCAGAATTCATATTAGTATATACTAACATTGAAGTAGTAGTTGGTAAGACACCATATTTATCATAAGCTTCTTCGATTACAGTATTTAAGTATGAGTAATATTGTTGTTCTTTTTGAGAAGGAGCAAGTAAGCTAGAAACGGGAATGCTATTAGCTAAATCTCTTTCTTCTTTAGAAATATAGCCATGTTTATACATTAAATTTAATACAGTAGCACGTCTTTCGGTAGCAGCTTCTGGATATTTAAAAGGATTATAAGCAGTTGGTGCTTGAAACATACCAATTAATAAACTAGCTTCTGCTAAATTTAATTCACTTGCATGTTTTCCAAAATAAGTTTGACTTGCTTGTTCAACCCCATAGGCATTATTTCCTAAAAAGTGGTTGTTTACATAGAATTCAATAATTTCTTGTTTAGAATAATGTTTTTCAATCTTAAACACAGCTAAGTATATATCGGTAAATTTACGAACTATACCTTTAAAACCAGTTGATACATTAGCATTTTCTTTATTATAACTATTCTTTGCAACTTGCATTGTTAATGTTGAAGCTCCTCCAGCATCTGAATTACCTAAAACCTGTTTTATTGAAGCTACTAAAAATCTCGGAGCATCAAAACCATTATGTTGAAAAAATCTTGAGTCTTCTGTTGCAATTAAAGCATCAATCAATACCTCACTCATCTGATCGTAAGTAATAATTTCACGTTTTTCAGTACCTAATTCAGCAATCTCGACATTTGATGAATCATATACAATTGATGTTTGAGTCATAGTTAAAGCATCTTCATTAAATTCTGGAGCATGTTCAACAACATAAGATAAGAACCAAGCAGTAACTCCTACTCCAGCAATAGCACACATCAAAATAAATATTGCCAAACAATTAATTGTAATTCTAATCCATTTTTTCTTTTTCTTTTTACTAAACCAGTTTGAAATAACTAATATTAAGATAATTCCTAATACTAACAAAAAAGTAAAAAGAAAATTCATAAAAATTAATCCTAATATTGTCAAAATAACAATAAAAATTATTAAGTCTCTTACATTTTTTTTCATATGTCTTTTATTAGTAACTTGTTTTTTCTTTTTTGCCATTATTTATACCTCCTAAGATATTGTCAATAACTTTTAAATAATCGAGTCTTGGTAAGTAATTATTTTCTATCAAAAAACCTTTGTCGATAAAATAATTAACTGGTATTGATTTTCTAATATTATTATCAATAAAATAAATTAAATCTTTTCCAAGCAATAAAAAGTTTTTATCAAGTTTATTAAATCTCACTATAATAAAACCAATTCCTTTATTATTAATAACATTTCTTATATGTTCAATTTGATGTTTATGAATATTATCTAGTGGAAAAGATGTCTTATTGTTTGTTTCTTTTGCTTCAAAATCTATATAATTACCATTGTATAACCCATTGTAATCAGTTGTAGAAGGTTCTTTAAAGAAACCTTCTTTTATTATCATACTGTTATTTTTATATTCGATTTTTGTAACTTGTATTGGTGTTGGTTTTTTGTATATATATGCTTTTTTAATATCTATATAATACTGGTTTGTTAAATTTATGTCATTTTCTAAGCCCATACCACGATTATCGTAACGTGGTGGAATTCTATTGATATTAGTGTTATTTTTAATCCCTTTTGGATAATTCATTAAATCACCTTGCTAAATATTAATTATTATATATACTAATAAATTATACTATATATTCACTTTTTTTTCTACAATTTTAATTAATTAATGACAAATTTCATAAAAGTGTTGATTTTTTTTTGAAAGTGCACAATTAATGTGCAGTTAGTTTTAAAAACATATATAATATCTTCTTAAGCAATTTGTTTGGCATTAAAGGAGGTATTGGAAAT
>CASEVQ010000035.1 GCA_949291455.1 uncultured bacterium | reverse complement strand
TATTTAAAATTATAGGTTATATATATTTGATTTTATTTCCTATATTTATAATATATAGTTATTTAATTAGTAATCTTTTTAATATAACTATTTTTCAAAATTTTAATCAGTATAATATTTTTATAATTTTATATTTTATAATTTATAGCATAGTTGAATTCCTTTTAATAGTTATTTATACTAAAAAGACGAAAGAATTAAAGATATTATTATTTTTCTTATTTGGAATATTTGCTAATTTAGTAATGTTAATTTCTCCAACATGGGGATTTAGAACAAGTTTTGCAACTTATATTTTCCTTTGCCTTTCATATTTAATTATTATAGAAAAAAATTTAAAACCATCGAATTTTGTAAATAATTTTTTATTTTCTTTTATAATATGTTTTCTTTTGTTTTATAGCATTTTATATATAAGTATTGCAAGACAAAACTATGAAAATGAAAAAAATATTGAAATACAAAAAAAATTAGGAAAGGATATAATAGAAATAAAAAAGTTTCCTTATTTTGCTAATTGCAATATAAATCCAGAAAATTCTTATCATCTAGATAAATTTAAAAAATACTACGAAATTGATTCAAATGTTGAAATTAAATTAATAGAAAATAATTGGAAATTTTTAATTTTTTACAATAAATAATTAATATTATGAAAGATAAAGTTTATGATATAGTAAAACAAATCCCTTATGGCAAAGTTATTACATATTCTCAAATTGCAAAAAAATTAGGTAATGAAAAATTAGCAAGAGTAGTTGGAAACATATTGCATAAAAATCCAGACGAAAAACAAATACCATGTTATAAAGTAGTATCATCAAAAGGTAAATTAGCAAATAAATTTGCTTTTGGTGGTATAGAAGAACAAAAGAGAAGACTGGAAAAAGAAAATATTATTGTAAATAATTATAAAGTTGATCTAAGCAAATATAATTGGTCATAAATCTTATTGATAAATAATAAAAAGGAGTTTGATTATGAATAAAAAAGTAAAGATTATAACAATATGTGGTAGTTTAAAATTTAAAAATAAAATGATGGAAATGGCAATAAAACTCGAATTAGAAGGAAACGTTGTTCTAACTCCAATTTATCCCATAACGGACAATAATATATACAGTAAAAAAGAAATAATAATGTTAGGAAAAATGCACAAAGAAAAAATAAATTTATCAGATGCTATTTTTGTTATTAATGTAAATGGTTATATTGGTGATAGTACAAAAAGCGAAATTGAATATGCTAAAAAACTTAATAAAGAAATTATGTATTTAGAATAAAAATAAATAAAATTGCTAATAAACTATACATAATTGGCAATAATAATTGCTAGAAAATACCTTGTAATAATAATATAATTTCTTAAGAGGTGAATTATGAAAATTGGAGAAAATTTATTTCAAGCAAGAAAAGAAGCTGGTTTATCACAAGAACAAGTTGCTGAAAAGTTAGGAGTAAGTAGACAAACAATTTCAAAATGGGAAACAAACGAGACTATACCTGATATTTTTCAAGCTAAAAAATTAGCGGTGATATATGATGTATCTCTTGATAAATTAGTAGATTTTGATATTGAACTAGAAAAAATAGAAAAAGTAATTGCAAGCTCTAACGAAGAAACAAATATGAAAATAGATTGGACAAAGGCTTGGGGAAAAAAATATCCCATTTTAGTTACTTATCAAAAAAAGTAGATATAAACAAATATGCAAAAGAAATAAGAAAATTGTTTAATGAATTACAAAAAGATTACAATTATAGTGAATTAGATGCTATGCTAGTGTTAAAAGATATATTAGGACATGAATATTTAGATAATAAAAAATAGACAAATTTTTAATATTGTGCTATATTAAATACAAGATAGGAGTGATAAAATGGATAGATTAAAAAATAAAGTGGCAATTATAACTGGTGCCGGTGCTGGAATGGGGAAGGAAACCAGTCTATTATTTGCAAAAGAAGGATGTTCAGTTGCAGTTTTTGAAATAAATGAACAAGATGGAATTGATACTGTTAATCAAATTGTTGCTAACGGAGGTGTAGCAAAATTTTGGAAAGTAGATGTTTCTAACGAAGAAAATGTAAAAAATGCAATTGCCGAAGTAAAACAAACTTTTGGTAAAATTGATATTTTAATTAACAATGCAGGAATCACCGGTGTAGACAAAAAAACTCATGAATTAACAATTGAAGAATGGGATCAAGTATTTAATGTTGATGTAAAAGGAGTATTTTTTTGTACAAAGTATGCTGTTCCTTATATGATAGAGAATGGAAAAGGAAGTATCGTAAATTTATCAAGTATTTATGGTACCCTAGGTTCTCACGAATTAACTCCATATCATGCAGCTAAAGGGGCAGTATTTGCAATGACAAAGCAAGATGCATTAAATTATGCAAAGAATAATATTAGAGTTAATTCAATTCATCCTGGGACAATAATGACTCCACTTGTAAAAGAATTAGGTTCTAGAATGGAGGGAGGATTGGAAGCTTATAATAAATTAATGAGTGAAAAACATCCAATCGGACATGCTGGTGAACCTATTGATGTTGCTTATGGTAGCCTATATCTTGCTAGTGATGAATCTAAATTTGTAACAGGTGCTCAATTATATATTGATGGCGGATATTCATCAATGTAATCTAAAATATAAATTAATTTTGAAGCTAATTTCTTTTGTGAAATTAGCTTTTTTAAACTCTACTATGAGTGTGGATACAATTAAAGAAAAGTATATTATAATTGGTATATAAAGGAGTGATAAAATGAATCAAGAAAAAATAGGAAAATTTATTGCTATACTTAGAAAAAATAAAAATATGACTCAACAAGAATTAGCAAATAAGTTAAATGTAACTGACAGAGCTGTATCACATTGGGAAAATGGGAGAAGACTCCCTGACATTTCTCTTTTTAAACCAATTTGTGAAATATTTAATATAACAGTGAACGAACTTATTAGTGGAGAAATAATACCAAAAGAAAAAATGATAAAAAAATCAGATGAAAATATAATAGAAACTTTAAATAATAAGGTAAAACAAAAGAAAAAAATGCACAAAATAATAATTATTTTACTAAGTACAATTATTTTTTTGGTAATAGTTATTGTATTTGGTAATAGAAAAATATATCCTAAAATAGATATTGCTAATTTTTCCATATCTTTATTGGACACAGGAAAAGAGCACTTATTGGAAAAGGAATTAACTAAGAATAATAGGACAATATATTTTTATGGCATTGATGCAGCATTTTTTTGTGATAGAAAAGATAATTGTTATCAACTAAAAAGTGCTTTAATAAATAAACAAACTACACTTGATAAATTTCAAGAATATCTTGAAAAAGAAGTAGAATATGAAAATATAGAAACCTATAAATTATTTGATGGTGGTACAACAATTTACAAAAAATCTGGATTTTTAGTAGTGTATTGTAATACTATTGATGGAAACCATGACATATATATTGGAAATAGTGAAATGCTAGATAAATTAAATGGTGACTATTGTGGTCATCCTAAAAACTCTGATAAAAGCTTTATAAGAACTTATAAAATAATAAGTGTCGCAGTTAATGAAGAAGATTCTGAATTTAATGATATTATTTTAGAACAAAATAACAAAAGAGAGAAAGTTACAATTAGTAATACATTTAATTTAATCCCTGGAAAAATTTATGAATTTTCATTTTTAACTTTTAAAAATTTTGAAGATACAATTAAAAATATATTTAATTATTCAACAATAATAAAAGTAGTTGAAACAGATAAAGAAATAAATGAATATATTAATGAAGACATTTTTGTAAATGAAATATATGATAACGAATCTGAGTTAAATCAATTAGATGATATTACAGTTAAAATAAAAGAAGATTCACTAACTTCTAAAAGTGCAATAGTAATAGTAAAAGATAATACACAAAATAAATATCTGTATGGCGATTACTTTAGAATCGATAAAAAAGAAAATGGAGTTTGGCAAGAAGTTGAAAATGTATGTGATAATTGTTTTTTTAATTCAATTGGTTATTTACCAGATATAAATGGATATTTGCAATTTGAAATTAATTGGGAAAAAATGTATGGTCAACTTGAAAAAGGAAAATATCGAATTGTAAAAACTGCACTTATCAATAGTGAAGAATGCACGGAAGAAAAATGTAATACTTATTATTTTTCTGTCGAATTTGATATTAATTAACACAAATAGAATTTATTGTTAAATTATCTTTTTTCTGATATACTCTTCTTATGATAATTTTATAAAGAGGTAAATATGGATAAAAAATTATATACTAATAGTATAATATTAATAGGACCATCTGGTGCTGGAAAATCCACTGTAGCAAAAGAGTTAGAACAGATTACAGGAATGCAAAGATTATCGTTAGACAGAATAGCAAATAATGCAAGAAAAACAGGTTTTATAAAAAATTTTAAAAATACAGAAGAGTTTAATTGTTATATGATTTCTAAGCTATTAGAAGACGCTGAGAAAAGCGATTCTTATGGAATTGTTGATTTTGGAGCAGGACATTCAGTATATGAAGACACTAAAATATTTGATTGTGTTAAAGAAATGCTTAAACCATTTGAAAATATTGTTTTATTATTACCAGATCAAGATAGAAAGAAGTCTTTAGAAATAATGAAAAATAGGTCAACAGGTGATACTAATGATAATGAAAGATTTCTTTTAAGTATTTGTAATTATGAATTAGCTACTATTACTGTATATGGAGAAGGTAGATTACCATCAGAAATAGCTACAGAAATATTACAAAAGATAAATAAAAGGAAAGAAACACAACAAAAAAATTATTAATAATAACTAAATATAAGATAAAAGAATAATTTTAAATTTTTTTGCTTACGCAAAAATTTTTTTTGTGCTACAATGTAAAACGTGCTAAAAAGTTTTAAAGAGGTGAAATTTATGAAAACTTTAGATTTAGGAAAAGAAAAAATTAGCAAATTGTTACTTAGTTTTTCTATTCCTTGTATAATATCAATGCTAGTTGGAGCATTATATAACATTGTTGATCAAATTTTTATAGGAAATGGTGTTGGATATTTAGGAAATGCAGCTACTAATATTGTATATCCATTTACAGTAATAGCTCTATCTTTATCATTACTTATTGGTGATGGAGCCTCTGCTTTGTTCAGTTTAAATCTTGGTAAAAAAGACTATGAAAAAGCCAATATTGGCGTAGGAAATTCTATTACGTTATTATTTATAGTCTCTATATTAATTGCTTTATTTGGTTTTATTTTTACTGAAAGCATTTTACATATTTTTGGCGTAACTAGTGGAAGTTATCAATATGCTAAAGATTACTACTAAATTATATTAATAGGTATTCCATTTTCTATTATAACTACAGGATTGAATGGTATTATAAGAGCAGATGGTTCACCCAAATTTGCTATGTTTGCTACTTTAATTGGTGCACTATTAAATATAGTTTTAGATCATGTTGCTATTTTTATTTTCAACCTAGGAGTTAAAGGTGCAGCAGTTGCTACTATTGTTGGACAAATAATATCATGCATAATTACATTATTATATTTTATTAAACCTAAAAAAGTTAAATTATCAAAAGAAACTTTGAAATTAGACTCATCTATTTGTAAAAATATTATTATGTTAGGAATTTCAAGTTTTATTACTCAAATATCAATTGTTATAGTAATTGCCGTTGCCAATAATATTATTGTTAAATATGGTGCTTTATCAAAATATGGAGCAGACATTCCACTTTCTGTTGTAGGAATTGTTATGAAAGTATTTGCTATAGTTATAGCTATAGTTATAGGAATTACAATTGGTAGCCAACCAATAATAGGTTATAATTTTGGTGCAGGAAACAAAGAACGTGTAAAGAAGACTTTTAGATTAATAATTATTACCAATACAATTATTGGTATAATAGCATTTATAATATTTCAATTTTTTCCACAATATATAATCAATATTTTCGGAAGCGA
Source organism: uncultured bacterium (assembly GCA_949291455.1). Lineage (GTDB taxonomy): Bacteria > Bacillota_I > Bacilli_A > RF39 > UBA660 > RUG13868. The sequence continues at coordinate 5,153 of CASEVQ010000035.1, read as the reverse complement.
AAGTCCTTTATATAATGAATATGCAATAATGTGTTTTCGTATTTATTTAGCAGGTATAATTTTTACTTGTATAACTAAGTGTTGTAGTATTTATCTTCAGTCAATAGGTAAGCCAGTTAAATCAATGATATTATCACTATTAAGAGATATTGTTATATTTATACCAGCATTAATTATTTTAGCTAGACTTTATGGTGTTGTAGGAATGTTATGGGCAGCTTTAATTGCAGATGTTGTATCGTTTATTATTGCAATAATGATATTAATGAATAATGACAAAAAAGATAAAAAAATTGTTGTTACTGAAAAGAGTATTAGTTCTGATATTAATAAATTACCTAAACAACTTGTTATTACAATTGCTAGAGAATATGGATCTGGAGGAAGATATGTTGGCAATCTATTAGCAGAGAAGTTAAATATAAAATTTTATGATAAAGAAATAATTAGATTAGCATCTAAAGAATCAGGACTAAATAAAGATTACATTGAAGATAATGAACAGGTAAAAAATAGTTTTAATATTTTTTATAATAATGACGATGAAATATTTATTGCAGAAAAAAAAGTTATTAATAACATAGCAAAAGAACCCTGTGTAATTATAGGAAGATGTGCTGATTATATTTTAAAGGATAAAAAAATGTATATAAAATATTTTTATATAGTAGTTTAGATGATAAAATAAAAAGATGTATAAAATATTATGGACTTAATAAAGAAGAAGCAATGAAGAAAATAATTAAAACAGATAAAGATCGCTCTAAACATTACGAATATTATACAAATCAGAAATGGAAAGAATTTTCTAATTATGATTTGATAATAAATGTAGATACGTTAGGAGTAATAGGAACAGTTAATACAATCGAAAAAATAATAAATAACAAATAATATACTGTTTTTGAGTTATATAATTAACATTATATGGCTCTATTTTTTTTACAAATTAAGTTAAATAATAAAATTGAAGTTGTTAGGTTTTAAAAGGTTTGCTATAATTAAAATAGGGTGGACGGTATGAAAAGAATAATAGAAAATATTTTATATGATATAGAAGAAAAAAATAAAGATGAAAATGGCTGCGAGTATGAAATTACTTTAGAGATACCTATGTCATATGGTTGGATAGATAATGTAAATTTTATTATTCGAGAAAAAAATGAAAATATTTTGTTTCCATTATCTTATAATAATAGTAAAGATGATAAAGCAGTTTTTAAAGGGAATATTTATTTACCGACAAAAGCTTTATATAATTATTTTTTATCGTTTAAGGGAAACGATAAAATTTATAATGTGACAAAAAATCATGTGAGAACTGATTTTAATCTTTCGGATGGATTTAAACTTAGTGTAAATTTTGGTGTACCAAAATGGGCACAAGGTAAAATTATGTATCAAATTTTTATAGATCGGTTTGCAAGAGGCAGTGAAGAAGAATTACCAGAAATGCCTAGAAGAATTATTCATAAATCTTGGAACGAAAATATTAAAGATCGACCTGGTGATGATGGAATATGGAATAATGACTTTTTTGGTGGAGATCTTAAAGGTATTACGAAAAAATTAGACTATATTGATTCTTTAGGAGTTGAAATTTTATATTTAAGCCCTATTGTTTATAGTCAATCAAATCATCGTTATGATGCTTCAGATTATGAACAAATAGATCCTTATGCTGGGACAAAAGATGATTTGAAAGAATTGTGTGAAGAAGCACATAAAAGAGGAATGAAAGTAATATTAGACGCAGCATTTGATCATACAGGAAATGATAGTAAATATTTTAATCAATATAATACATTTAATACTATTGGAGCTTATCAAAGTCAAGATTCTATATATATGCCAATGTATCGATATAAAATAGAAGACGGGAAACCAGTATTTGATTATTGGTGGAACCAAAAAAACATGCCTCAATGTAATTGTAATTCTGAAAAGTGGCAAGAATATATAACAGGTAAAGGTGGAATTATAGATCAATGGTTTTCTTTAGGAATTGATGGACTAAGATTGGATGTTGCTGATGAACTAAGTGATTACTATATAGAATTAATAAGAAAAGCTGTAAAAAGAAATAAAAGTGATGGGTTTATTATTGGTGAAGTATGGGAAAATCCAATGCGCAAAAATCGTAGCTTTTTATCTAGTGGTAAAGGCATGGATACTACAATGAATTATTATTCCATGAGTCCACTTATAAAATATTTTCGATATGGAGAAAGCGACGAATTAAAAAATCGTATAAAAGAAATACAATATGAGTATCCCGAAGAAACTATTAATGCCTTAATGAATTTTACTTCTACTCATGATATGACAAGAGGTATTAATTTATGGGATGAAGAAATATTTGAATATAATGGAGAATGGCCTTGGGATTTAATTAACAAAGATTATAGCTTTGTTAGAAATTATAAACTTGGTGAAAAGTATCAGAAAGCAAAAGAAATTTTTATAGCCTATGTATATGCATTAACATTCTTGCCTGGAACTTTATCAATTTTTTCAGGAGATGAAGTAGGATTACAAGGACTTGGAAATTTAAACAATAGAAAACCATTCCCATGGAATAATATGGATCAAGATTTATTGAGTTTCTTTCAAAGTATAGGTAAGATTAGAAAAAAAGAACCATTTATGCAACAAGCTGATTTACACGTTTTAGATATTAATTATGACTATTTTTTATTTGAAAGATCAAAAGAAAATGAGAAAATGTTTGTCTTGGTAAATAGGACTGGAAAAGAAGTAGAATTTAAAATTCCTCCAAAATATGAGAATCCAGAAAAAGTTTATACATTAAAAAAAGTAAATAATCATACTATTGGTCCATATGGTGGAGTAGCTATCAAAAAGAAAAATTAAAATTAATTATAGTTTAACGTTATAAATTATTTAAGATTAAAAAAATAAGAAAGGATAATAATGTATTTTTATAATTAAATATATATTATAAATAAATTTTATGAAAGTTGTTATTGTAGGAGGAGTAGCAGTAGGAGCAACGACTGCTACAAGATTAAGAAGATTAGATGAAACAATAGAAATTGTATTAATTGAAAAAAATAATTACATTTCGTATGCAAATTGTGGACTTCCATATTATATAGGAAATGTAATAAAGGATAAAGATGATTTACTAGTACAAACACCTGAAAATTTAAAAAAAACATTTAATATTGATGTAAGATTAAGTCAAGAAGTTGTATCTATAAACAGATGCAAAAAAAGTATTATAGTAAAAGACTTAAAAGAAAATAATACGTATGAAGAAACTTATGATAAATTAGTGCTATCAACAGGAGCAACCCCTATAAATCCATTTATAAATCTTCCAAAAGAAAAAGTAAAAACATTACGTAATATAGAAGACGCAGAAGAAATAAAAAAATATATAAAAAACAATAATATTAAAAATATTGCTATTATAGGTGGTGGTTATATTGGTATAGAAATTGCTGAAAATTTATGTAATTATGAAGATATTAAAGTAAATATTATAGAAAAATCATCTCATCTTATTACATCAATAGATAATGATATGGCAAATTTTGTTAACAAAATATTAAACGAACATAATGTAAATATAATTTTAAATAATGGAGTAAAAGAAATTATAAATAAAGAAGATTCATTGAATATTATATTTGATAAAGATGAAATGCTTGTAGACTTTATAATTTGCAGTATTGGTGTTAAACCAGAAGATAACTTAGCTAAAAATGCTGGGCTTATGGTTTATTCTAATGGTGGAATAGTTGTAAACAATAAAATGCAAACAAGTGATGAAAATATTTATGCGGTGGGTGATGCAGTTAAAATTAAAAATTGTATAACTGAAGATAATATAAATATTTTTCTTGCCGGTCCAGCTAATAAGCAAGCACGCGTAGTTGCTAATAATATTTGCAATATTAAAACAAATTACAGTGGAAGTATAGGAAGTAGTATCTTAAAGATATTTGATTATAATTTAGGTATAACAGGTATAAACGAGAAAACATGTAACGATTATAATATAAATTATAAAACAATGATAATATCGCCATTTTCTCATGCAACTTATTATCCTGGAGCCAATATATTAACAATAAAAGCTATATACGAAAATCAAACTGGAAAGATATTGGGGGCACAAATATTTGGAAAAGAAGGAACAGATAAAATAACCGATATATTATCTACAGCAATAAAAATGGAAATGACTGCTTATGATTTAGAAACTTTAGATTTATGTTATGCTCCACCATTTTCTTCAGCTAAAAGTCCAATTAATTTATTAGGCAATAGCATTGCAAATGAATTAGAAAAATTAGTAAGTACCATAACATGGGATGAAGTAATTAATCTAGAAAAAGATTCTAATGTAATTGTATTAGATGTTAGAACAAGGGAAGAATATATAGTAGATAACTATAAAGGAACACTTAATATTCCACTAGATGAATTAAGAGAAAAATTGAACGAATTAGATAAGACCAAAACCTATTTAGTATACTGTAAAACTGGTCATAGAAGTTATAATGCTTGTAGATTACTTTCTCAAAATGGCTATAAAGTGAAAAATATAATAGGTGGATATATAATGTATTATATTAGATAAAGGAGGATTATTTATGAATGAAATTATGAAAAACATTTTTGAAAGAAGAAGTATAAGAAAATATAAAAACAAAATGGTAGACGAACAATTAATAGATAAAGTTTTAGAAGCTGGAACATATGCTCCTAGTGGTATGAACATGCAATCACCAATAATTATAGCAGTTACAAATAAAGAGATGAGAAATAAATTATCTGAAATAAATGCTAAAATTATGGGAAAGGATATCGATCCATTTTATGGTGCGCCTGTAGTACTTGTAGTATTAGCCGATAAAAATTGTCCTACATACATTTATGATGGTAGTGTTGTTATGGAAAATATGATGCTGGCAGCTACTTCTTTAAATCTTGGCAGCTGTTGGATACATCGTGCTAAAGAAATGTTTGAAACTGAAGATGGGAAAAAAATATTACAATCTTTAGGAATATCGGGAAATTATGAAGGTATTGGCAATTGTATTTTAGGCTATCCAGATGAAACTGTAAAAGATAAAAAAATAAAAGATAATCATATTTATAAAATTAAATAATATTAGTAA
>CASEVQ010000034.1 GCA_949291455.1 uncultured bacterium | reverse complement strand
AAGAATAATTAATTTAAAAAAAATGTTAAAATTATATTAATATATTAATTTATTTGATATAATTAATATAGAGTAGGTGTAATATGAAAAAAATTTTGTTTTTAGTTACCTTGCTTGTGCTGTTCACAGGTTGTTCTATAAAAGATATAAATAAATATGATATTAATGATGTTATAGACGATGCGTTAAGTAATGATATTGATGTTACTAATGTTAATTTTGATGGCTATAAATATTATCTACCACGTGGTATGAGGATTGTTGATAAAAAAGGTTATAATTCAAAATTATTATCTAATGGAATTTATTATTATTTATACGTTGATGTTGTTTCTTATTATTATAAAACTAATTTAAATTATGAAGTAAAAGATAATATTTATTTTTCTAAGAAGATAAATTATAATAATAAAGAAGGATATGCTGAAATAGAAAAGATAGATGAAGAAAATTATTATTTAAAGTTAATATATAATTATTCTAAGATTGAAGCATATGTCGATGTTAATTCATTAAATAGTGCTATAAGTGATGCAATTAAGTTATTATCTTCAATTACATATAACGATACAATTTTAGCTACTATTATTGGGGAAAATACTTTGAATTATCAAGAAGAACAATTTAGTCTTTTCGATTCAAAAAGGGAAGATGGAACATTCCTTGATTATATTGAAGAATATGATGTATATACAGATGATGATAATGAATTAAAAGATGAAGATATTTTAGATTCTGAAAGTTAATAAGTGAGGTGCTTTTAATAATGGGATTATTTGATAAATTAAAAAATGTTTTTTTTGAAGAGGAATATGTTGAAGTAGAAGAACCTGTAAAGAAAGAGAAGGTTACTGTAGCTAAAAAGATTGAAAATCCTGAAATTGTTAAAGAAGTAAGAAAAAACAAGGAAGAAGTAAAACCTAAAGTTGAAAAGGAACTTGTTGTTGAAGAAACTAAAGAATTTCAAAAAGTTCCAGAGCATGATTTTAAATTTCCAATGGATTTTGATGATAAGGATTTCGAGGTAGAAGAAAAAAAATCAGTTCCTTCTAAAGAGACTATTGTTGAAAGTGAAAGTGTTTATGTTAGAGATAAAGTTGTATATGAAGAACCTTTGACTGATTATCGTAGTACTAGTTATCAAGGATTATATGAGGGTAGTGAAAGAAAAGATAAGAAAGTTGGTTTTTCTCCATCGCCTATAATATCACCTATTTATGGTATTTTAGACAAAAATTATAAAAAAGAACAAATAGTTACAAAGAAAGAGATACGTCTTTCAGTTACTCCTAAAAAAGTCGATTTAGATTATGTTAGGGAAAAAGCATATGGTGATTTAGCTAGTGATATTACTGCGTCTATGCATGAAGATGTTAAGGATGACGTTGAAGTAAAAGATGATTATAGTGATAATTTACTTTATGATTTAAGTGAAGAAGAGTCACCTGCTGTTAAAGTTGTTACTGTAGGTGATGCTGAAGAATATTTTAATGATTTAGGGTTAGAATATAATGTAGATTATAAAGTTGAACAGGAAAAGAGGGATGATAAGGAGAAACCTAAAGAAGTTATTACTAGAAGAACACAAAAAAATAACAATATCGATGTTAATGATGATGTGGATTTAAAAAAAGCATCTGTAACTATTGAAGACAAAAAAGAAGAAAAAGATGATAGTAATTTATTTGATTTAATTGATTCAATGTACGAAGATAAGGAGTGATAAAATGGAACTTTTAAATGAAGTATTTCCTATAATTTTATATTTTTTAGGAGCTGTTTTATTAGTATTATTAATAATTTTTGTTGTTAAAATGATAAATACTGTTGAAAAGACTAATGTTCTTTTGGATGATTTTATTGCAAAATCAAAGTCGTTGGATAGCTTGTTTGACGCAATTGAATCTGTTGGTGATACTATATCATCTGTTAATATGAGAATTGTAAATACATTTACAAATATTATAAGTAAATTGTTTAGAAAAAAGAAAAATAAAAAATTTAAAGAGGAGAATGATGAATATGAGTAAAGAGAAAAAACGTGGTTTAGGTAAATTTTTTGCAGGTCTTGCAGTAGGAGCTGGCCTAGGAGTTTTATTTGCTCCTAAAAAAGGTAGTGAGACAAGAGAAGATTTAAAAAGATTATTTGATGATATGATTAAAAAGGTTAAAAGTATTAAACCTGAAGAAGTAAAAGAAACAATTGAAAAAAAAATTGAAGAAATTAAAGCAAGTTTATCAGAATTAGATAAGGAGAAAGTTCTTTCTATTGCAAAGGAAAAGGGGATACAAATAAAAGAAAAATGTGAAGCTTTAGTTGTATATGCAAAAGAAAAAGGTACTCCTGTTATTGAAAAAACAGCTAAAAATTTAAAAGCAAAAGCAGCTGATGTTGTTCGTGAAGTGTTAGAAAAACTAGAAAAATAAAAAATATATAAGTGTTTATTGTTAAGAAGAATTGAAAAAATATTGAATTAAATATTTACAGTTCTTCTTTTTTATTTTAAAATAGTATATATGAATAATACAGAAGTGTAATTGTGTTTTAAGTTCTTCTAATTAAGGAGAAATTGATTATGATTTTTGCTTTTATTGTAGATAATGTTTCTTATTTTTAGTGATAATTATAGTTTTTTTCTTTAAAAGTAAAATTAAATTTTAATTACACATTTATTTATTCAAATAGGAGGAGAAAAAATGGAAAAAGATCGAAAAACAAAAATTTTAGCTGTTATAGCGATAATTGTAGCAGTAATTAGTTTAACTATTGGTTTTGCAGCATTTAGTACTAGTTTATCAATTGAAGGTACAGGAGATGTTAAAGCATCATCATGGAAAGTAAGGTTTGAGAATTTACAACCTGTTCAAAAGGTAGGTACAGCAGTAGAAACAACTGCACCAACAATTAATTCTAATGATACAAGTATTAGTAATTTTGATGTAAGTTTTACAACTCCAGGTGATTCAGTTAGTTATACATTTGATATAGCTAATAATGGAACATTTGATGCTGAAATTACTAGTATAAATATTCCAACACCTACATGTCAAGGAACAGGTGAAACTGCTGAAGAGGATGCTGCTAATGTATGTGAAAATTTAGAGTATAAACTAACTTATACTGATGGAGGAACAACTTTAGCTCAAACAGATACTCTAAATAAAGGTGAAAAAAAGAATGTTACACTTACTTTAACTTATAAAGACACTATTACAGAAGAAGAACTTCCACAAGATAATGTTGACATTAGTAATTTAGGAATTAGCATTATTTATTCACAAAAATAGATAATTGTAATAAATGAAGTACAGTTATTTTATAACTGTACTTTTCAATATATAAGACATTTATTGAGGTAAAATATGAAACAAAGCGAAAAAAATGTATTGATTATTGAATCTATTTTTATTGCGATGCTTATTTTAAATGCTTTTTTATTTAAAGTGGAAAATACTATTATAATAAGTATTTTCTTGCTGCTTTTTTTTATAGTGGCTGTTGAGGTTTTAGGCTATGAAAAAGATAGGCATCGTTATAAAAAAGATGGTATTTTACTAGGTATTATTTTTGCAACTTGCTTTCAAATTTTTATATATTTATTTGGAATTATAACAGGTTTTTTACAAAATGGTTATAGTTTAAAATTAATTAATATTTTTAGAAATGCTTTTCCAAGTTTAATACTTATAATAATAACTGAATTATTTCGTTATCAACTTATAACAAAAAGTCAAGAGAGACAATCTTTAAAAATATTAACTACAATATTGTTTATTGTATTAGATATTATTATTATGTTACCTTTGTATAACTTATATGATTCTAGAAATTTTATTGAATTTTTATCCATTATTGTTATTCCTAGTATTTCAAAAAATATATTGTTTACTTATTTTGCATTAAAATTTGGATATTTAACTAATATATGTTATAGAGTGATAATGGAACTAACAGTTTATATAGTTCCTATATTACCGAATATTAATATTTATTTAGATTCAATTTTTAAATTTACATTTCCAATTGTTATTTTTATATATTCACAAAAAGTCTTAAAAGTAAAAAAAGATATTGAAGTAAGAAAATCTAAATTTTCAAAAATAGCTAATATTTGTGTTACTTTATTTTTACTAGTTGTAGTTTTTTTAACTAGTGGAATTTTTAGTCACTATGCATTAGTAATAGGATCAGATTCAATGAATCCAAATATAAATAAAGGTGATATTGTTATTGTAAAGAAGGTTAATTCTGAACAAATTGATTCTATAAAAATAGGTGATACTTTAGTATTTAATATGAATAATAAAACGATAGTTCATAGAGTTTATAATATAAATCCTAATAATAGTCGTTCATTTATCACTAAAGGTGATAATAATGAAGAAGCTGATAATTGGGTAGTTAATGAAAATAATATTATTGGTGTAGTAATTGCAAAAATACCAATAGTTGGATATCCTACTGTATGGCTTAATGAGATGATAGGAGGATGAGAATATAATGAATGAAGAGAAGTCTTTGAAAAAAAATAATTTTTATAATAAATCTTTTAAAAAAGCTAAATCAAGAAGTAGAACATTGGTGATTATTTCTTTATTAATATCTTTGATTTTAATTATATTATCTTCTGCATTTTTAAAATCATCAATGAATTTTAAAGATAATTTTATTAATTATAATGAAAAAGGTGAAATTAATTATAAAGTTTATTTAAAAGATAATGATTATTATGATGAACCATTTTTAGATAAGGGAATGCAGTATATAGCAAGTTTAATTAATACAATAAATGTTGATTTTAAATATGAGATTACTTCTTTTGATGAATTAGATTATAAATATAAATATAGAATAATTGGTGATTTAGTAATAACTGAGAAAAATAATCCTAGTAAAGTTTTATATAAAAATAGTGAAATTTTATTAGAAGATACTACAAAAGAAGTAACTGATGATTCTTTTGTTATTAGTGAGGATTTAGATATTAATTATGATAAGTATAATGATTATGTAGTGGCTTTTCAAAAAGACTATTCATTAAGTATTGATAGTAATTTAATATTGACTTTAGAAGTTGAGACTGTTGGTGAAAACAATATATTAGTTAATAATTTTAATAAAAGTAGTGATTTAATTATTTCTATTCCTTTATCAGAACATACAATAAGTATTACAACGGATTTAAATTCACTTAATGGATCAGGTATAATTAGAAGTACTGAAGTTGTTAAAATAGATAATATGATGCTATTTATTATCAGCATAGCATTAGGATTAATTGGTTTAGTTATTCTTATTTCTATTATTTATATTTATTTATCAAAAAATAATAATAATATTTATGAAAAAGAAATAAAAAGTATTCTTAAAAATTATGATCGTTTAATTGTTAGTAGTAAAGTATTAGATATAGATGAGAGTAAATTTCAGAATAAAGTTCGTGTTATGAGTATTGAAGAGCTTATTGATGTATATGAAAGTACAAGACAACCAATTATTTATTCCGAAGTTATTCCTAATGAAAAGAGTTATTTTATTATTATAAATGATGATACATTGTATAAATTAACAATATCAAAAGAATGGTTAGAAAAGAATAAAAATCAATAACTATTTTATTTATACTTCTAATATGAAAGAGGTGTGAAAGATATTATGATAAAACCAAAGATAATGCTTTTAATAACAATAACAATTTTAGGATTATCGATAGGATATGGTGCTTTCAATGCAGAATTATCAATAAGTGGAGATGCTTCAGTAAATGGCCCACCTAGATATAAAGAAGAAATACTAAATGGAACAGAACCAAAGTTAGAAGATCCATTGATTGCAGTAACAATAGAAGATGATGGAACAGTAAAGAAAGCAGATTTAACAAGTAAGTGGTATAATTATGAAGAAAAAAGATGGGCAAATGCGATAATATTAAAGGATGAAAGTATAGATTATAATGTTTTAGATATAATACCAGAAAGTAACATTGAAAGTTATTTTGTATGGATACCGAAGTATAGTTACAAGTTATGGGATTTAGGAAATTATACTGGGAATACAACAATAGATGAAAGTAAAGTGCATTCAATAGAGATAAGATTTGGAATAACAAATACAAGTGATAGTGTAGATGGAGAATGTACAACACCTGGGATATCAGAAGAAAGTGGGAATTGTGAAGTAGGAGATTATATGACTCATCCAGCCTTTTTAGCCTTTAATACAACAGGAATCTGGGTAGGAAAGTTTGAGACGGGATATAGTGGTGCAACAACTACAACTGAAGCAGAAAATAATACAATAGAAGTAGAAAAAGTAATAATAAAACCAGATATCTATAGCTGGAGAGAAATACAAGTAGCAAATGCTTTTGTAGTAAGTTATAATTATAAAAGAGAGTTAGAATCTCATATGATGAAGAATACAGAATGGGGAGCGGTAGCCTATTTATCACATTCTATTTATGGAATAAATGAAGAAGTAAGAATAAATAACAATAGTTCTTTTAAAACTGGATATGCAGCAACAACAGAAAATGCAAGTGAAAGTACGACAGAAGTAGCGATGTGGAATACAACAATTGGATATTTAGCAAGTACAACAGGAAATATAACTGGAATATATGATATGTCTGGAGGTGCTTATGAATATGTAATGGGAGTAATGAAAGATGAAAATGGTAATTTACTGTCAGGTAATAGTTCTATTGATAATTCAGGATTTAATGGGATTTTAATAGATGGAAGTAGTGTAACAACTGGAATAGATTTTCCAGAGAGTAAATATTATGATGTTTATAACTACAATACGAGTAGATCTAGTTATTTTAGAAGAATTTTGGGAGATGCAACAGGAGAGATGGGACCATTTAAAAGTTATAAATCGTCATGGTATAGTGATGCATCTTGGTATATTTCTATTATGCCTTGGTTTTACCGTGGTGGGAGTTATATTAGTGAATCTGGCGCTGGTATGTTTTATTTCTACTATAGTTATGGAGCGTACAGCAACGTCGTTTCTTTTCGGCTTGTTTTATCGGTATAATTTTTATATTATCTAAAAATTTAACTCTAATTTTTGTAGTTTAATGAATAAAAGATACAGATTTAATATTTGAAAAGTATTTTAAATATGCAGATTGCTCTCTTTATAGCAATCGGCATATTTATTTTATTTTTCTAATACTAGTTTGTTTAGTATCTTGTTTTTCATATCCTGTTATATCTTCTAACATTTTATACTGGAATGCTAAGTCAATACATTTATGGATTATTTCATCTCTATCCCAAGCATATCTAGTAGAATCAATCATTTCTTTACCATTAGGTAATATTATTGATTTTTGTCTTCCATTAGTGATTATTTTTTCTTTTTGATTACTATCTATAAATGTCATTCTATTATGACTTCTATTACTTAATAATGAAAAATTAATATTATTTATTGGATCTATTGTTAATTGTGTTCCACTCCATCCTGCTATTGCAAAACTTTTACCACTTAATGAGTGATGTACTTCACCACTATTAGGTAATGGGTGTTTTGAGTAACATAACATTGCTAAATATTGTGAATATTTATCTTTTCCATCATCAGTTACGAAGTGAAAACCACATCTATTTTTTGCCATATAATCTCTTGTGCTAAAATTTATAATTTTATTATCTATTAATGCTCTTGCAAGTTTTGTCATATCACTTGAATTAGAAAATAGACCAGCATGACCACTTAGTATTCCTTGTGGTTGGCCTAATATTCTTGCTTTATCATCAGTTGATACTCCAACGGGTGATGTTGTTCTTATTAGGTAATTTCCATCTTTATAGTATCTTCCGTCATAATTTGAATTTGCAACATTTTCTAAATTTTCCTCTGGTATTTTAACAAATGTATTATACATTCCTAAATTATTTAGAATATTTTTAGAAAGATATTCGTAATAAGGCATACCACTTGCACTTTCAATTACGTATTTTAATACCATAGGTGCAAAGTCATTGTATTTATTTGCTCCATATGGTATTTCTTTTTTTGAAGTAGTAAATAATATTTCTTCTGCTTCTTTTTTATCTTTTGCTTTATCAATTCTTGTTTTTGTTTCTAGTGGTTCAAATGTTAGTAAATCAAAAATAGTAATGCCTTTTAGATTTTCAAAGTGTGGTGCATATTCTGTTACATCTTCTAATAAATCTATTTTTCCTTCTTCAACTAATTTAAGAGTAGAAATTGCTGTAAATAGTTTTGTACATGATGCTAAGTCAAAGATAGTATCACTATTCATTTCTTTTTGACTAGGAATAAAAGTTCCTTCATTTAGAATAGTTTCTTCACGATTTCCAATAACTAATTGCTCTTGAAATGTTTTAGTGCCATAGGAAATTACAGCACCTGGAGCCATTTTTTTTATGCAAAAAAAATCTTTTAATAAATCTTCTATTTCAGATCTTTTATAAAGTTCATTACGTAATTCATCAATATTTGCATCTTTATTTTTATTAAGTACTTCTAGAACATCTTTTAATAATCTTTCATATTGTTCTTTTGGATATAGATTTTTTTGTGTTTCATCTGCTCCAATATTTTGATTTTCTATTAATTGATTAAGATAATCATTATAATGCATAGTTTATCTCCTTTTATAAATGTAGTATATTATAACATATTATTTAATTTTTATAAAATTTCTTGATTTATGTTATTTTTATGATAAAATTATATTAATTATTTGACTATGATAAATGATTTAGTTACATTTTATTTTTTAGAGAAGCTATGTTTGGTGAAAATAGTTAATAAGTGTAATGAAGTTACGCATTTTGAGTCAAATCGTATTCCTTGCGTTAAAAGTTAAAGTGTATAACATTCTCGTTATAAAGTAAGATGGTACCACGATATTTCGTTCTTACATTATAGCGTTTTTTTTATTTAAGGAATATGTTTATTAGGAGGATTAATATGAAATTTTTTGATGAATTAAAGTGGCGTGGACTTATTAAAGATATTTCAAGTCCAGATTTGGAAAAAAAGTTAAATGATGAATCAATTACTTTTTATTGGGGAACAGATCCAACAGCAGATAGTCTTCATTTAGGTCATTATTCTTCACTTGTTACTGCTAAGCGTTTAGCTAAAAAAGGTCATAAGCCAATATTATTAGTTGGAGGTGCTACAGGGTTAATTGGTGATCCAAGACCAACTGCCGAACGTGAGATTATTTCTTATGAGGCAGTAGAAAAGAATTTAAAAGGAATATCTAATCAGGTATCAAAACTCTTTGATGGCAATGTAACAATTGTTAATAATTATGATTGGACTAAAGATTGTTCTTTCATTGATTTTTTACGTGATACTGGTAAATATATTAATATTAACTATATGTTAGATAAAGATATAATAAGAAGAAGACTTGATTCAGGGATAACTTATGCTGAGTTTTCTTATACTTTGTTACAAGGAAATGATTTTGTTCATTTATTTCAAAACAATAATTGTATTTTACAAGCTGCTGGTAGTGATCAATGGGGAAATATTACTACAGGAATTGAGCTTATTAAGAAAAAACTTGGAAAAGATGCTTATGGTTTTACTATGCCTTTAATTTTAGATAAGATGGGAAATAAGTTTGGAAAAAGTGAAGGTAATGCTTTGTGGTTAGATATAAATAAAACTTCTTCTTATGAATTATATCAGTATTTAATTAATACTGATGATGATATGGTTATTCATTATTTAAAGGTATTTACTTTTTTATCAGTAGAAGAAATTGAAGAATTAGAAAAAGAGCACAAAGAGCATCCTGAATTAAGAAAAGCACAGAATGCTTTAGCTCATGAAATTATTAAGGATTTACATGGTGAAGAAGAATATCAAAAAGCATTTACTATGAGTAAGGCATTATTTAGTGGTGATGTCTCTAATTTTTCTTCTAAAGATATAGAGACTGTTTTTAAAGATTTGCTTAAAAATAAATTGGATTGTGATATTAATATAGTTGATATGCTTGTTAATAATAAGGTATGTAGTAGTAAAAGAGAAGCAAGGGAATTTATTACTTCTGGTACTATAAGTATAAATGGTGAAAAAGTTGTTGATGTAGATATGATTATAAGTAAAGATTTAGCAATAGAAAGTAAATATATTATTGTAAGAAGAGGTAAGAAAAAATATTATATTTTTGAATATTAAAAGAAGTAACGTTGTTGTTACTTCTTTTAATCTAAAATAGATGATATGTGTAATGGTATTATTTTTTTATTATTAATTAATTCTTTTAATACTTGATGATCATCATCTATATGGATATTTATTTCATTATTATTAATGCTTTTATTCAAGTATTGGCTTTTAATAAATTTTGGATGAACAAAGTTATATTCTTCTCGTGAAAAAATATGAATGTTATTTGTATCGATAGATGGTAGATATCTTTCTAACCATTTTATTTTTCCTTCTATTTGATTTTTATATCTTGTTATAGATAAAATATGAATTTTTATGTTTTCTTTGTTTTGTAAATTGTTTAATATTTCTATAACAGTATATATTGGTCTTTTGTTTAGAAAAGTATTTTCTTCATTTTGTGTTAGTCTGTGATTGATTAAATCATAATCGACAATAACGCCATCCATATCAAAATAAATATTAATTGGTTTATTAGCTTTTAATTGTTCTATATAGTTTAAAAAATAGTTTTTCATTTTTCCCTCCAAATATTATTATAGATTATTTTTATCAATAAAAAAAGCTTACTTTTGTAAGCTTATCTATTATAGAATTCAACGATTAATGATTCATCAATATCAGCATTTAATTCTTGTCTTTCAGGTAATCTTACGAATACACCTTCAAGTTTGTTTTCGTCAAATGTAACGAATTCTACTCTTGATACTATTTTTTCTAGAGATTCTTTTACAACTTTTAAATCTTTATCTTTTAAAGAAATAGTTGATCCAACTTTTACTCTATATGATGGAATATCAACTTTTTGTCCATTTACTAAGATATGTCCATGATTTACAAGTTGTCTAGCACCTCTTCTAGTTGTTGCAAAACCTAAACGATAAACTAAGTTATCCAATCTAGATTCAAGTAATTTAAGGAAGTTTTCACCATGAATACCTTTCATTTTTCCTGCTTCTAAGAAAGTTTTCTTAAATTGTTTTTCGTTTAAACCATACATAAATCTAACTTTTTGTTTTTCTTTTAATTGAACACCATAGTTAGAAAGTTTTCCTTTACGGTCTGAACCATGTTGTCCAGGACCATAAGGACGTCTTGCAATTTCTTTTCCATTTTCTAATAAACTTAAACCAACTCTACGAGCTTGTTTATAACTAGAACCTGTGTATCTTGCCATTTTTTAATCCTCCTTTATTTATTTACATAAACAAAAGACTTTTGATATTTCTATTCTTAGGGAGTTTATTTTAATATTTTCACTTAAACAGCCAAGTTACTAATAAACTTAATAAACACATTAAAAACTAAAATACCAGCTGTTTTGAATATGCATAAGTATTATACAAAAAAATATATTATTAGTCAAACATTTCTTTTTTAAAGTTTATTGGTGCTTCATCTATATATTCAATATTAGTTATCATATCAATGAAAAATAGTATTCCAAATATAGTAGTGGCAAGTCCGATAAAAAATGGAATAATTGTGGTTTTTCCTTT
>CASEVQ010000033.1 GCA_949291455.1 uncultured bacterium | reverse complement strand
ATAAACAAAATAATCATATTTATTAAATATAAACATTATTATAAATATAATTGTATTTAATATAATTAATGAATATGTAACATATGGTTTTTTTTGCTTAAAAACTTCATCTACTTTTATAGCATCTTCTTTATTTTTTCTATTTATGTCAGCAGTTATTTTCATAAAAAGTTGAAATCCTTCTTCAGAGAATACCATTTTTTTACTTATATCAGGAAAAACATTATATATAAATTTATATTTTTCTAAATCTTTAATATCATATAATGAAATACAATCTATATTTTTAACATTTTCCAATACTACATCATCAGCAAGATCTGTAAAAATACTTAAAGCATTAATTTTAAAAGAAAACGTTTTCTTTTTTATTTTTTTCATTACATGCCTTGTTTTATACAAATCAAACCCTAATTGTTCTTCATTATGAATATGATTAGATACAATTCTTACTATTTTATAATCACTATTTAAATTTTCAAGCCATATTTCATCTTCTGCTCCTTGAAGAATTATTGGATTATAATTCTTCTCAGTTATGAAATAATGTAGAAGCTTCATTGCTATTAAGTTTTTTCTATCCAATGCCTCTTGCAATTTTATCACTCCTTTAATTAATAACATTATACATTATAACATAAAATTAATAAAGAGGTGTAAAATAAGTGAAATATGTAATTTTTCCCATTTTTTCATTATTTGTCCTTTTTATTAATCTTTTAATAATAAATAATTTTTATTTATTTGATACTACTTTTTTTACACTACCACCTAACATTTATAAATATTGTAGTATTATTATATATTTTATAACAATTATTCCAATATTCATCATATTAAAAAATAATGATTATTTATTATCACTATTTGATAAAAAATTTAGGAATATTATACTTATAAACATTTTATTATATACTCTATATAACTTTTTTACATTTAGATTAATAAGTCCTTTTTTATCATTTTCTATAAAACTTTTTCAGTTTGTATCTTCATTATATTTAAATGAAGAAATAATTTTCCAAAATAAAAAAAGTGCCAAATTATTAAGTCCTTATATATTATGGTGTTTCTATTTAACACTTATTTCTATTTCTAACTTTTTCTTAAATAATTCTTAATTAATTTGATTCAAATAATCTTGAAATTCTTTTGGTAATTCACACTCAAAATACAATTCTTTTTTAGTTATCGGATGAGAAAATTTTATACTTTTAGAATGTAAAAATTGTCCAAAAGAAGTAGTATTTTTACTTTTACCATATAACGGGTCATTTACAATTGGATAACCAATATAAGATAAATGGACTCTAATTTGATGTGTTCTACCAGTATCTAATTTACATTCAATTAATGTATTATTAGAATATCTTTTTAAAACTCTAAAATGAGTTATTGCATCTTTACTATTAATATCTGTAACCGCCATTTTTTGACGATTAGAAATATCTCTTCCAATTGGAGCATCTATTGTTCCAGTATCATGTTTTATAACGCCAGAAATCAATGCTATATACTTTCTTTCTACTTTCTTTTCTTTTATCATTTTACTTAATAATTCATGAGTTTTATCATCTTTTGCTACAAGCATTAAACCAGAGGTATCTTTGTCAATTCTATGAACAATACCAGGTCTAAATTTGCTTTCACCTTTACTCAAATTAAATTTATATAAAAGAGCATTAACCAAAGTTTGACTATAATTTCCTGGTGCTGGATGAACTACCATACCACTTTCTTTATTTACAACAAGCAAATATTCATCTTCATAAACAATGTCTAATGGAATATTCTCTGGTTCAACATCTATTTCATAATTCAAATCACTATTAACAACTATTTTATCATTCTCATCAACTAAATAATTAGCTGATCTAATATTATCATTTACTAAAATACAACCATCTTTTATTAATTTTTGTGCTTTACTTCTAGAAATATTTAATAAATTAACCAAATATAAATCTAATCGTGTCTTATTTTCTTTTTTCAATTAAATCATCCCTTACAAAATTTATTATTAAAATTATAAAACCAATTACAATTAACATATCAGCAACATTAAAAATTGGATAATTATAATTTAATATAACAAACCTAAAAAAATCAACTACATATCCTCTTAACAACCTATCTATAAGATTACCTACAATGCCACCAATTATTAATCCAAAAGAAATTACATAAAAAAAATTTATTTTAGGTAATTCTTTAATATATTTAATTAAAATAAATAAAAACAAAATACTTATTATGGATAATAATAACGTACTATTTGAAAACATACCCCAAGCGGCACCAGTATTTCTAACATAGGTTATTGAAAAAAAGCCATCTATAACATTAATAACTTCATTCAAACTTAACAAACCTGTTATTAATAATTTCGTAACTTGATCTAAAAATACACCAATAATTGCTAATAAAAAAATTTTATTTTTCACAATATCACCAAAGTTATTTTATCAAATAACTTCAATATTATAAAGAAATATTTACTAAAATAACATCTTCCCCTATTTTTTCAATATTTTTCCATTCTATTTCAGTATCAACTTTTCCTTTATTAAAAGAAAAAAAATTTTTATTTGGTTCTATAACTAAAGAAACAATATTTCCTGTTTCCTCATCTATTTTAACATCAATTATATTACCTATATTCTTTCCATCTTGTACATTAACTATATATTTGGTTTGCAAATCTGATAATCGCATATTTCCTCCTAATAAATTATACTGAAATAGAAAAAAACAATTACAAAAAAATATTGACTTCAAAGTCAATATTACCTTTTATTACAATTTTTTCTTAAAATTTCTATTTTTTCATTATAATTATCACTATTTATTACATAACTTCCACTAACTATTATATCAACAAAATCTAACCTTTTAGCAATTTCATCATTTATACCACCATCGATACTTATTTTTGCCTTTAATTTTTTACTAACAAGAATTTTCTTTATTTTTAATATTTTTTTTATACTATCATCAATAAATTCTTGTCCACCCATTCCAGGATTAACACTCATAATTAAAATCAAATCTATTTTTGATAAATATGGTAACAATATTGAAATATCTGTCTCAGGATTTATCGCTAATCCGCATTTTATTCCATATTCTTTTATTAAATCAAGATATTTATCAACTTTCTCTAATTCAGCATGTACTGTTATATATTCAGTATTGAGTGAAGCATAATAATTTATATTTTTTAAAGGATTTTTATCCATCAAATGAACATCAAGTCTTTTAGTCATTATTGTTGATAATTTTGATAATAATTTAAATGGATTATTTTTATTTCTTACAAATCTACCATCCATTACATCAACATGAATATAATCGGTACTACTAATATCTAATTTTAAGATATCTTTTTCTTTATTATCACTACTTAAAAATGAAACAGATATTTTTTTCATAAATCCTCCCTAAGAATATTTATCTTTATTTAAAAATTTCAAATAATTTTCATATCTACTTTTTAAAATTTCACCAGATTCAACAGCTTTTTTTATATTGCATTCCTCTATTGACTCATTAGTATGCATACAATCACTATATTTACAAATATAATTTTTGAATTCTCTAAAATTATCCCTAATTTCTTCTTTTGAAAAAATAGATAAGTCTATACTTGAAAATCCCGGAGTATCTACTAATTTACCATCAAAAATTTCAATTAATTCTACACATCTAGTAGTATGTTTACCTCTACCTAACGCAAAAGAAACCTCCCCAACATCCAAGTTTAATCTACTATCCAATCTATTAAAAAGACTAGATTTTCCAGCACCTGTCTGTCCTGTAAATACTGTTGTTTTATCTTTAAATATTTTTTTTAATTTATCTAATTCTGTATTATAGTAAATATCATAACCTATTTCCCCATAATAATTTATAATATCTATATATTTTTTTCTTTCTTCGTCTTTAACCAAATCCTCTTTAGTTATACAAATTATTGGTTTTATCTTATTTATTTCCATAATCAATAATAATTTATCTAAAAGATTTTCTGAAAAATCAGGAGTTTTAAGACTAGTTACAATTAATCCTTGATCAATATTAGCTACTAAAGGTCTTATTAAAAAATTCTTTCTTGGTAATATATCCAAAATATAATTATCTTTTTCATCTATAATACAAAAATCTCCTACAACAGGTAAAATATTTTTATTTCGGAAATTACCTCTACTATGACATTTGTAAACTTCATTATCACAATTTACAAAATACAAATTACTTATTATTTTTATAATTTGACCTTTCATAAAACCCCTCATTCATTATTTTCTTGATCATCGTCTAATATTTCTTCATCTTCGCTTGGAACAATTTCATCTTTAACATGAGTAACAGTTATAGTAAGTGAAGCACCTTCTACAATTTTACCAGTACGTGATTGATTTATTATAGTTCCATCAGCATATTCTGTAGATTCAATATATTTAATATCTAAAACTAAATTATATTTTTTAGCAAATTCTTCTACTTCACCAACTGTCCACCCTTCTTTTACAAAATCTGGATATTGTTCATAAACATTTGGAATATAAAGAGTTATTTTAGCTGGCACATCTTCTGATATTGTAATAGTAGTTCCAGGATCCAAACTCTGACCTATAATAAGTTGAAAATCCATATCCTCTGTAATTTCAATATCTTTTTTCTCAATTGTAACATTCATTTTATAAAGTTTCTCTAAAGTAGTCTGAATCTCAATGTAATTTTTTCCTGTATAATCTTCAATAACATAAGTATCATTTTTACCAAGTGATTCTATAAGAGTTATAACCGTTCCCTTCGGTCTACTTCTTCCAATTGCTGGGTCAGTTCCTATTACTTTACCCTCAGAAATAGTATCACTATATTCTTCGATTGTATCGTTTGATACTTTAAAACCAATATTTGTAAGTGCTTTTTCAGCTTGTTCAACAGTAAGATTCGTAACATCAGGTATTTTTACGTTATCAGCTCCTTTAAAAGTAGGATATATTATTATTCCTAAACTAACAACACCAACTAAAAATACTACTGCCAATATCCAAATAACAATATTAGACTTTCCTTCTTTTTCATCAGTTATTTGTTTAGCAACTGGTTCTTCATCATCTTTTACCTCTTGTAAAACAGATTCTTTTTCATCAACATCGTGTTCTGGATACTTGTATACATATTTAGGTTCATTAGTCCTATTTTCATCTAGAGCTGTCTTTAAATCATTATACATTTCTCTTACATCATTATACCTATTCTTAGGATTTTTTGCTGTTGCTTTTAAAATAATATTCTCGACACTTTGTGGTAAATCTGGATTAATTTTTCTAACACTAGGTATTGGATCTTTCATATGTTTTAAAGCAATCTCAACAGCATTATCCCCCTTAAAAGGAAGTTTTCCAGTAAGTAATTCAAAGAAAAGTATTCCCATTGAATATATATCAGATTTTGTAGTTGAACCTTTACCACTAGCTTGTTCTGGTGGTAAATAATGAACAGATCCCATAACAGAATTAGTCTGAGTTAATTGAGTAGAATTTAAAGCCATGGCTATACCAAAATCCGTTATTTTTATTGCGCCATTATCTGCTATCATTATATTTTGTGGTTTTAAATCTCTATGAATTATGTAACTATCATGTGCATGAGCAATACCATCAGTAAGTTGAAGCATTATATCAATTACTTCAGTTGGAGTAAGTGTTCCTCTTTTTTTAAGTAATTGTTTTAAAGTTTTACCTTCAACATACTCCATAACTATATAATAATTTCCATTATCCTCACCAACATCATACATCTCAACAATATTAGGATGTGATAAAGAAGACGCCGCTATTGCTTCTCTTTGAAATCTTCTTATAAATTTTTCATCATTTGCTAAATCACCACGTAATACTTTTATTGCTACTTTTCTATTTAAAATAATATCTTCAGCTAAATAAACATTAGCCATTCCACCCTCGCCAATACTTTTAATGATTTCGTATCGATCATTTATTTTTTGCCCCTTTGTTATCAATATTAATCACCGCTTTCCACAAATTCCATATATGCTATTGATATGTTATCAGTTCCACCTCGGTTGTTACTCTTTCTTATTAATTTAATAACTTTATCTTCTATTTCCAATTCACTTAATAATACTTTTTCAATTTGCTCAACATCTAACATTGAAGTTAATCCATCACTACATAATAATATTGAAGAAATATCAACATCACAATCAAAAATATCTATATCAATTGGATTATTAGCTCCAAGTGCTTTCATTAAAACATTCTTCTTAGGATGATCCTTTGCTTCTTCTTCAGTTAACTCACCTGCTTTTAATAACAAATTAACTAAAGTATGATCATAAGTAACTTTATGCAATTTATCATTCTTTATAACAAATCCAGAAGAATCCCCTATATTACCTATCAACACATAATCTTTTGTAACTAAAGCAATTACTAAAGTAGTTCCCATTCCTTTACTTTCAGGATGCTCATCAACATAACTAAAAATCAACTCATTTACTTCTGAAGCCATTTCACGTAACCATTCAACAGCTTTAGACTTTTCCATATTACAAAAAGACTCATTAAAACATTTGCTTATATGGCTAATTGTTATGGAAGAAGCAACCTCACCAGCAGAATGTCCCCCCATTCCATCAGCAACAGCCATTAAATAATCTCCACTTTGATTTTTAGTTATTATAACACTATCTTCATTATGTGAACGAACTTTTCCAGCATCTGTTAAATAAAATGTTTTCATAAATCCTCCCTCTTGCTTCTAAGTTGACCGCAAGCAGCACTAATATTTGTTCCAAACTCTCTTCTTATTGTAACATTTATATTATTCTTTTTTATTATATCATAAAATTCTAATATTTTGTTTTTTTTACTTCTCTTATAGTCTATATTATTTGTTTCATTATAAGGAATTAAATTTACATAACAATTCAATCCCTTAAGTAAACTAACCAATTGCTTAGCATTTTCAACACTATCATTTATTTCATCAAGCATTATATATTCAAAAGTAATTCTTCTTTTAGTACAATTATAATATATTTTTAAAGCATCCAATAACATTTCAATTGGATACACTTTGTTAATTGGCATTATTTTATTTCTTATTTCATTATTTGGAGCATGTAAGCTTATTGCTAAATTAACTTGATAAGGAAATTTAGCAAATTCTAGTATTTTAGGGACTATACCAGCAGTTGAAACAGTAATATGCCTACTTCCTATGCTTAAACCTTTGGGGTTATTTATTATTTTTATAAATTTTGTAATATTTTCATAATTATCAAAAGGTTCACCTATTCCCATTATAACTATATGAGTAATTTTCTCATTAATATCTTCTTCTACTTCTATTATTTGATTAACAATTTCTCCAGATGATAGATCCCTTACTTTTTTTAATCTACCACTCTCACAAAATTTACATCCCATATTGCATCCGACTTGACTAGATACGCAAATACTATTTCCATAATCATGACGCATTAAAACACTTTCAACTAAAGTATTATCACATAAACTAAATAAATATTTATTTACTTCTATATCTTTCTCTACTTTTATCTTCTTTATATTTCCTATTACAAAATCATTTTTTAACTTTTCAATTATACTTTTTTTAATATCTGTTATTTCTTCAAATTCTTTTATTTTTTTATCATATAACCAAGTATATAATTGAATTGCTTTAAATTTTTTCTCATCAATAGAAATAAAATATTGTTCTAATTCTTCAATTGTTAAATCATAAATATTTTTCATAATCCACTTCCACTAATGACATTATTATATCATGTTATATTTTTACAGTAAAAAAAAAGAAAGTAATTTACATTTCTTTACTTTTTTTTACAATTAAACTTATTAAAAATTCGCAATGTATTTAAAATAGTGATAAGGGTAACACCAGTATCAGCAAATACTGCAAACCACATAGTAGCTAATCCAAAAGTACTCAAAATTAAAATAAAAAGCTTAATACTTATTGCAAAAAATAAATTTTGCTTAATTATTAAATTTGTGTATTTAGATATCTTTATTGCCAAAGGTATTTTCCTTATTTCATCACTCATCAATACTATATCAGATGATTCTATTGCTATCGCAGATCCTAGTCCCCCCATTGCTATTCCGATATCTGCTCTTTTTAAAACCGGAGCATCATTTATTCCATCACCTACAAAACCAACAATATCATCTTTTTTCTTAATTTTTTCATATTCATAATATTTATCCGTTGGTAGCATTTCATAATTAATATTTGATATACCTACTTTTCTTCCTATTTCTAATGCAATATTTTTTTTATCACCTGTAAACATATATATATTGATATTATAATCATTTAATTTTTCAATACTATCAAAAGCATCACTTTTAATTCCATCATTAATATCAATAGAAGCAACATGTATTCCATTAACATTCAAATGAAGAGTTGTCTCATTTTTACATTCACACATTTTTGAATTACCTATTTTTACTATATCATTACCAAGTTCATAAGAAATCCCTTTACCATTAATCTCTTTAAAATTTTTAATATTACTATTATCAATTTTTTCATCAGATAATTTTAAAATAGAATTTGCAATCGGATGACTAGAATTAGTTTCTCCTTTAATCAACATCTCAATAATTTTTTCTTTTGAATATTTTGAATCGAATATTTTAATATTAGAGACTTCAAAAGTTCCCGTAGTAAGAGTACCAGTCTTATCAAAAATTAATTTATTCATATGTGCTAAATTATCTAAATAATTACTTCCTTTAATTAAAATACCGTTTTTAGAAGATACGCCAATACCTGTAAAATAAGAAAGAGGTACAGATATTGCTATTGCACAAGGACAAGATATTACTAAAAAAGTTAAACCACGATAAAAACTTTGAGTAAAGCTTATAGATAACAAATTAGGTAACAAAAGCATAATTAAAACAGCAAGAAACAAAACTGTAGGAGTATAAATTTTACTAATTTTTGTTACTAAAGTTTCAACATGCAATTTTTTATCTGTTGCATCTTCAACAAATGATAAAATTCTAGAAATTGTTGACTCTTTGAATTCATTTACTACTTTAACTTCTATTAAATTTTCAACATTTATTTCACCAGACAAAACATTATCATTTTCTTTTATCAATACATATTCTTGTTCACCAGTAAGCATAGAAGCATCTAATAAAGTTGATCCCTTAACGACAATTCCATCAACCGGTACTTTCTCGCCTTTCCTAATAACAAGAATATCATTTTTTTTAATGTCTTCAACAGCAATTTTTACAATTTTTCCCTTCTCTTTTTTATTAGCAAAATCTGGCTTAAGTATTAAAAGTTCATTTATAGAATTCCTTGTATTATTTATTGCTTTCTCTTCTAAAATCTTTCCAATAATATAAAGAGTAATTACCATAATACCTTCTAAATTTTGTCCAAGAAGATATGCCCCCAAACAAGATATAATTATCAATACATTTTCATCTATAGTTTTATTTTTAACTAACAAATTTATAGCCTTTATTCCAGTTTTATATAATAAAAGAAAATACGATATTACTAGTAAAACTTGTTTTAAAACTTCCGAAATATTAAATAAACAACCTGCAATTCCTAACAGCATACCAATTAATAAAGTTATTATATTATATTTTTTTCATAGTAAAAATCTAATCCCTTTTCTAATTAATATTAACTACTATTTATTAAAAATGGAAACAAGTTTTTCCCTAATTTGTTCTTTTGTAAAAGGCTTCGATATATAATCAGAAAAACCTTCTTCTTTGTATTTTTGATCAACACCACTAATAGCGTCAGCAGTAAGAGCAATTACAGGAATAGAAAAACTAGCATTTTTTTTAAGTTCTTTCAAACATTCTTCACCATTCATTTCCGGCATCATTATATCCATCAAAATAATATCATAAGAATTACCATTATTTATCTTATCTAAACATTCTTTCCCATTATAACATTCATCAAGCATTGTTATTCCAATAGATTCTAAACTTTTTTTTGCTACTTTAATATTTAATTTATTATCATCTACTATTAAAATTTTCTTTTCTGAATAATCAAAATCTTCGACTAGAGATTTATATATAGTATTCTCTTCTTTATATTCTAAGTCTATTTTTTGAGGCAATGTAACCATGAAAATTGAACCCTTACCAAAATTACTTTCTACATTTATTTTTCCACTCATCAATTCAACCAATTTTTTCGTTATTGCTAAACCTAACCCAGTTCCTTCAACAGTAGTATTTCTCTCAATATTAAGTCTTTCAAACTTATCAAATAATTTTGAAATATCTTCTGTTTTAATTCCACGTCCAGAATCTTTAACAATAATAAATAAAGTACAAATATCTTTTTTATTAATACATTTAATATCTAGTTCAACAAAACCTTTATCTGTATATTTAATTGCATTAGTTAATAAATTATTTATAATTGATTTAACATGTATTTTATCACCAATTAATTGTTTTGGAATATCATTGGAAATATTAATAACATAATTAATTGGTTTATTTCCAATTCTAGTTCCTATAACCTTAGCTAAACTAGTTATTTCTTCACTAAAATTATACTTTGCATTTACTATTTCTAATTTATCGCTTTCGATTTTACTAATATCCATAATATTTCCAACTATTTCTAATAAAGTTTTTGAAGCAGAAACAACATCACTTAAATCTTCTTTTATATCACTAGAAACATTTTGACGATTGTATATATCTAAGGAAAGTCCAACTATAGCATTCAGCGGAGTTCGTATTTCATGTGACATACTAGATAAAAAATCACTTTTTGCTCTATTAGCTTTTTCAGCACGATCTTTTGCTAAATTAAGTTCTGAAATCATTTTTATATCTGGGTTTTCTATAGTAAAATACATTAATACTACAGCAAAAGAAAACGGCAAAGAATTCAACAAAATTCCAGGATTAATTTGTCTAATAACTAAAGCAATACCTGTAAAAATAACAAATAGAAATAAAGGAGAATATTTTTTATATCCAGTTTTACTTGTTTTAAAAATAAGACTAAAAAACCAAAAAGAAAAATAAATAGCATAAACAATTATTAAATAATCAGCAGCTTGCCCATAAGAATAAGAATATACACCATTATTAAATTGATATAACTCTAAAGTAAACAGAAAAAATATACTTATTATAAAAAACAATAACGATAAGTAAAAGAAAATTCCTTTATTTTTTCTAGAAAATTTTTTTGATATTTCATCGTTAGGATTAAAAGATATTTTGAAAACATAAAGTGAAAATACTGTTATCCAACTAAACATAGCCACTAAAAACAAACGATTTAGTAACATATTAAAAAAACTTTCGGAATTAATACCAACAAGTACATTAATACATAAACTAAGTTCTATAACCATATTAATCATTGCTAAAATTATTAACAAATTATAAATTTTAGTTTCAAAATTATTAATTTTTTTCTTTGCAAAATATAATATTGAAATCAAAAATGTATAAAGAAAACTACAACAAATAGCAGTCATACTAATAATCATACTATCACCTATTAATAATTATAACAAAATAATAATAATGTGTAAATCAAATAAAAAGTGATATCAGGATAAAAACATGAAAAAAATTACGAACAGCAGAGAAAGTCTTATATAGAAAGGCTTTCCTGCTATTTTTTTACTAAAAATTTGATTTTTGACT
>CASEVQ010000032.1 GCA_949291455.1 uncultured bacterium | reverse complement strand
ATAATATAATTATAATTTTTATGGTGATATAATGTAATAAATAAAAAAATTAATAATTTATTTTTTTGGTAATTGATTATAATATATATCAGCTTTTTCTTGCTGGATTGAGTTTTTTATATAAAAAACAAATAATTTTTTAAATTATTTGTCTTTTCCTATTGAAATTGAAAATTTATTATTAATCAATTAGTTTTTTTGGTGCTAATGGCTCATCCATTAAAATGATTACACATCCCATACTTGCAGCACCACTTGCTAATACAGCAATTGCAGTTAATAAGCTTGCTACTTTTTTCTTCATACTATACCTCCTATAATAATAATTTATATTAAATATCAAAATTGATATTTAATCAGAATTAATGTAATTTTTATAATTATTATATGGCTGCCTAGTTGCCATATATATAAATGGATTTACCATGATTGATTGAATAACAATTGATAATAATAAAATTGATGAAATTTTATAATCTACATAAGGAATAATAATCGAATAGATAATGGTAATAAGAATAATTAAACATTTTCTAATCATTTTTTTCTTTTTATTAATCATAGGTCTTTTTTTTGTATCGCTAGGTGCAAATAATAAAAAATTAAATATACATAAACTTATTAATAACCATTTATAATTAAATATTAATAGTTGTTTAGAAACTAAAAACGGTAAAATGAAAAATAAAGTTATGGAAATAACTAAACATTCGGTACTATTTCTAGCATGATACCCAAATCCAAAAAAACGTAAAAAATTATAAAATAACAATAATAATAAAATTTCATATAATATATTAAAAATAAAACCTAATAGCAAAATGACAAATAATTTAGTAACTGTTAAATAAATGCCTTCAATACCATACTTGATTTTATCTAATTCATCTTTAGAAAAAGCAGGGTTGTTTTTTTTAACCACATTCATATAGTTATTTAAAAATAAATCTTTCATATACTTCACTTCCTAATTTATACATTTAAAAGTATAAAATAAAAAACACAGTGTTAAACAAATTAAACTTAAAATGTAATAATTAATGCATTTAATACAAAAAAATAATTTAAATATATTTAAAAATTCCAAAAAAGGAAATAAAGTGCCATTTAAAGGAATAAATTATCATAATAGAAAATTTGATGTTACTATTAAGATGCGCAAAATTGTAGTAGCCATGGTAGGAAGTGTAATATGTGAAAATAACAAAAGAATGTGAGGTGCCAGTAGATATGAGAGGGCGTGTAAAGTGGTTCAATAACGAAAAAGGATATGGATTTATCGATTATAAAGATAATGAAGATATTTTTGTACATTATTCAGCAATAAATCAAGATGGATATAAAACATTATCTGAAGGACAATATGTTGAATTTAAGTTATTAGAAACAGCAAAAGGTTATCAAGCTTTAGATGTTGTTGTAGTTAAAGAAGCAACTACCATTAAATAGGTAGTTTTTTTTTGCTTTTTGTGTTAATATATATATAGGAGGATGATTTTATGGAAATTATTGTTCGAGGAAAAAGCATAAAAGTTACAGATGCAATTGAAAATTATGTAAAAGAAAAGTTGAAAAGGATTGAAAAATATATAGGTGATTCTGAATCAGTTAAAGCTACATCTGTTATTAGCGTTAAAGGTCATAATCAAAAAGTAGAAATAACAATACCACTTAAATCATTTATTATAAGAGCGGAAGAAACGCAAGATGACTTATATGCAGCAATTGATATATCAGTTGATAAATTAGAAAGACAAATTAGAAAGAATAAGACAAAATTACAATCTAAAAAAGTAAAAGATTTAATTTCAAAAGAAATAATAATAGATGAAATTGAAGATGAGGAAAACAACATAGAAGAAAAAATAGTAAAAAGGAAAACAATAGAAGTAAAACCGATGAGTGAGGAAGAAGCTATTTTGCAAATGGAACTTTTAGGGCACCAATTTTATATTTTTAAAGATTCTGAAACTTTAAAACCAACAGTAGTATATAAAAGAAAAGAAGGAAATTATGGTGTAATTGAAACAGAATAAAAAGCCAGAAAGGCTTTTTTATTTAGCGTATAAAAAAACTTTAAAAAAAGTTTAACATTTGATACAATAACATTATGGAGATGATATAATGAACATTTTTAAAAGATTATTCGATCATGAATATAAAGAATTAAAAAAATTTTCTATTTTAGCAGATAAAGTAGAAGCATTAAATGATGAATATCAAAAATTATCAGACTATGAATTACAGGCTAAAACTGATGAATTTAAAAATAGATTAAAAGACGGAGAAAGTCTTGAAGATATTTTACCAGAAGCATTTGCTACAGTAAGAGAAGCAGCATATAGAGTAATTGGCTTAAAACCTTTTTATGTACAAATTTTAGGTGCTATAGCATTACATTTTGGAAATATTGCAGAAATGAAAACTGGAGAAGGAAAAACTTTAGTAGCTACGATGCCAGCATATTTAAATGCATTAACCGGTAATGGTGTACATATAATAACTGTTAATGAATATTTAGCAGAACGTGATAGTAACTGGATGGGAAGTATTCATAGATTCTTAGGTTTAACTGTAGGTACAAATTTAAGAAGTCTTACACCAAAAGAAAAAAAAGAACAATATGCGTGTGATATTTTATATTCAACTAATAATGAATTAGGATTTGATTATTTAAGAGACAATATGGTGGTAAAGAAAGAAAATCGAGTACAGCGTGGCCTTAATTTTGTAATAATAGATGAAGCAGACTCTGTTTTAATAGATGAAGCAAGAACACCTCTTATAATATCTGGTGGGGAATTAAAAAGCGCTTCTTTATATACTGATGCTGATTTATTTGTAAAATCATTAAAAAAAGAAAAAGATTATTTATATGATGAGAAAACTAAAGGCGTTACATTAACTGAAGAAGGAGTGAAAAAAGCTGAAAAAAGCTTTAAAGTAGACAACCTTTATGATATTGAACAAACTGCTACGGTACATTATATAAATCAAGCTTTAAAAGCAAATTATGGAATGAGACGCGACGTTGATTATGTAGTACAAGATGGAGAAATAATAATCGTTGATCAATTCACAGGACGTCTTATGAAAGGACGTGCATTTAGTGACGGTCTACATCAAGCTATAGAGGCTAAAGAAGGAGTAAAAATACAACAAGAAACAAAAACTTTGGCAACAATAACATTTCAAAACTTATTTAGAATGTATAAAAAAATATCTGGTATGACAGGAACTGCTAAGACAGAAGAAGAAGAATTTAGAAACATATATAATATGTATGTAATATGCATTCCAACTAACAAAGAAATCATAAGAGTAGATGCATCTGATTTAATATATTCAACTCAAGCTGGTAAGTACAAAGCATTAATTGATGAAATAGAAGAAAGACATAAAAAAGGACAACCAGTTTTAGTAGGAACAATAGCTATAGAAACAAATGAATTAATAAGTTCTCTACTTAAAAAAAGAAAAATACCTCATGAGGTATTAAATGCTAAAAACCATGCACGCGAGGCTGAAATTATTGCAAAAGCTGGTGAAAAAGGAGCAGTTACTATTGCAACAAATATGGCAGGTCGTGGAACTGATATTAAATTAAGTGAAGAAACAAAAATTTTAGGCGGGCTTTGTGTTTTAGGAACTGAAAGGCACGAATCAAGGCGTATCGATAACCAATTACGTGGAAGATCTGGTAGACAAGGAGATCCAGGATTTACCCAATTTTATGTTTCGATGGAAGATGAATTGATGGTACGTTTTGGGAGTGATAGAATAAAAAGAATGATGCAGACATTAGGGTTACGTGAAGATCAACCAATCCAAAGTAAAACATTTTCTAAAGCAATTTCAACTGCACAAACACGTGTTGAAGGTAATAACTTTGATATAAGAAAACAATTATTACAATATGATGATGTAATGAATAATCAAAGAGAAATAATGTATCAAAAAAGAAATGATATTTTAGATAATGATTCAATACATGATGCAATCTTAGAATCAATAAAAAATAATATTACAGATTTAGTTAAAGCCCATATTTATCCAGAAGGTTATTTAACAAAAGACGATATAAAAGATATAGTTCAAAATGTTAATGAAAATTTATTACAAAAAGATATTAATATTAATGATGTAATTAATAAAAAAGAAGAGGAAATAATAGAATTTGTATATGATAAAATATTTGATGAATATGAAAAGAAAATATCGATAGTTCCAAAAGAAATAAGTAATGAATTTGAAAAAGTTATAATGTTAAATGTAATTGATAAATATTGGACAGAGCACATAAATACAATGTCACATTTACGTGAAGGTATTCATTTAAGAAGTTATGGACAAACAGATCCTTTAAGAGCTTATACAGTGGAAGGGTTTGAATTATTCGATACAATGATGCAAAAAATTGATAAAGAAGTTACAACCTTTTTGATTAGATCGGAAATAAAGCAAAACATTGAAAGAAAAGAGACAAATAAAAACAAAATTGCAAATGATGGAAAAGAACATGCTAAACAAGAACCAAAAAGGTCAAAAAAAATAGGAAGAAATGATCCATGTCCATGTGGTTCGGGTAAAAAGTACAAGAACTGTTGTGGAAAGTAGCTTATCAAATAAGGGTTTGCGAGGGTTTTAAAAATTAAAAAATTACAAAAAACAGTCAATTTGTTTCCATTTTGTTTCCAAAATTAGGAAAGATGTTACCAAAATCTCGGAAAATCCTTATAAAATAAGGAAAAAATTTTTGGAAACAAAAAAGTTAGCATTCATTTTATCTAGCAAGAGTGAAATTGAAACACAAAACATATGTGGTGGTGAATATAAAATGGAAAAATTTTATTTGGAAATGCCTTCGCTGGAAAGAAAAAATCAAATCATAGATTATGTGAATGAATTTGCACTTTATAACTCTGAAACAAATGGTATGGGATCGTTAAGAAAAATATTAGAAGGATACACGTTTGAACAGGCATTAGAAATGTGCCTCAGGATGCAAGATGAAGAGTATGCTAAAAAATTAGGAAGATGTCAGTCTAAAACGTTTTTATTGATTAGAGAAAATGATGATAGAATCACTGGTGCCATCAATGTTCGATGGAATTTACCAGAAAGTATGAAACAATTCGGTGGCAATATTGGGTATGGTATTCGTCCGACCGAAAGAAGAAAAGGATATAATAAGATCAATTTATATTTAGGTTTAATTGAAGCACAAAAATTGGGATTAAACTTAGTGATGTTAGATTGCGATGTAAATAATCTAGGATCTGTTAAAACCATGCAAGCTTTAGATGGCAAATTAGAAAGAACAGAGGTGGATCCATCCGATGGAATCCTGACTAGTGTATATTGGTTTGATGTGAATGAAACAATTGACAAGTATCAAAATGTATTCAAAAAATGTATAAAATAAAAAAATGACTAAGAAAGAAATGGGCATAGATAAGTTTAGGTTTTATGATTTGAGGAAGCTATACTACTAAAACATTGAATAATGAGATTGCTATTCGTGAAGTTGCTGATATACTAGGGCATAAAAATGTGAAAATAACCGAAACTATTACATATCTAGTACAGAAGCATCAAGAAAATATGCGACAGAAGTTTATGACAAGATGTAAAAAAAGAATATAGATATAATTGATAAAATTATAGAATACAAAACGTAAAAAAAATTCCAAATCACATAGTTCGGTATGTAACCTTCTTGCAATTATTAATACAATAATGTATAATGGGGCTGTAAATTGAGTTATCGAATAAATTGTGAGCGAATGCACACAATGTTTCCATTTTGTTTGCAAATTACAAAATAAACATAGTACTGATAGTACTATAAATGTCATAAGTATTTTTATTACCTGTGCCACAAAGCCTTGAAATACAAGTAATTACGTAAATAACATAAATACTATAAATACTTGGAATTCTTGTCCATGCGGTTCGGGTAAAAAGTACAAGAACTGTTGTGGAAAGTAGCATAAAATAAGGAAAAACTTAAAATTAATAAAGGTAACAAATTTATTGTTTGTCAACCAATTATGAAAAAAGTGTACAAAATTTATTGAAAATAAAGGATGTTAACAAAAATAAATTTGTTGACATTTTTTTAAATTTAAATAGAAAGGAGAGATAAATATTGAAAAAAGATTCAGTAAAAACAGAAATAGTAGTAAAATAAAATAGGTATATTAAGAGTAGGAAATGTTAATTATATTTCTTTAACTGATTTATCAAAACAAGCAAATCCTGAGGATCCATCTGGAGTAATTAGAAATTGGATGTCAAATAAAAATTCATTTGATTATTATAGTTTATGGGAAGAACTAAATAATGAAAATTTTAATTCCGTGGAATCGCACAGAATTAAAATTGATGAAGCTGGATACAATCGTTTCACTATGACACCCAATCGTTAGAAAAGAGATTTCAATGCTATTGGTATTATCCCAAGTAGTGGAAAATATAGTAAAGGAACATTTGCTCATCCAGATATTGCATTTGAATTTGCAAGTTGGTTATCTCCTGAATTTAAGTTGTATTTAATAAAAGAGTTTGAAAGATTAAAAACAAATGAAGCGTATCAATATAAAATAGAATGGAGCGCAACAAGATTTTTATCTAAGGTTAATTATGTTGTTCATACTGATGCAATAAAAGAATGCATAATTCCGAATTTAACAGAAAGTCAAAAATAACACGTTTATTCAGATGAAGCAGATGTTTTAAATGTAGCGTTATTTGGTATGACAGCAAAACAGTGGAGAGATAAAAATCCAAAATTGGCTAAAAATGGGAATATTAGAGATTATACGGATTTATTACATTTAGTCATTTTAAATAATTTGCAGAATACAAGTGCAGAATTAATTGAAGATGGTTTATCGCAAAGAGAGAGATTAATAAAACTAAATGAATCTGCTAAAAGGCAAATGAAATCATTGCAAAATAGTAAAAGTATGAAAGATTTAGAGTTACTTCAAAAGCAAGTAAAAGAAGAAAATAATTTATTAACGAATAAATAGAGTATCGATATTAATTGTTGATACTTTTTTTGTTGTAAAATAATAATGATCAAAATAAAGGGAAATGATAATAATGATCAATATAAGAAAAAAAGGAAATGTATATCAATATGGCTTTGAAGTTGGAAAAGTAAATGGAAAAAGAAAACAGATAACAAAAAGCGGTTTTAGAACAAAGAATGAAGCATTTGCAGCGGGACAAAAAGCATATAATGAATTTATAAATGATGGGATTAAACAAGAATATGAAATGTTTTATTCTGATTATTTAGATTATTTGATGAAAGAGTATTTTTAGATTAATTACAAGTACTCATCAGCAAGAAGAAATAAAGAAACATTTGGAATAATAAAGCAGGAAAGACGTACTTGTACATGTAATTCAAGACCTTTCTTTAGTTATTTTTTCGTTAACTCAATTATAAGACTTGAATTACTTTTTTATATAGAAATGTTTCACATCAATTGTAACTCTACACTGAATTTTCCATAAATATTAAATTTAATTTGCAACTTTATAAGTAAATGATATAATAAAATTAGGAGTTGATTAGTGTGAGCAAAAAAAGAAAAATAATATTAATTACAGAAATATTATTAATTATATTAATAGCAGGAGTTATAGTTTGGTATATTTTATTAAGCAATCAAAAAATGAATAATATTAATAACGAAAATAAAGAAAACAGTGAGAGTCAAGAAGATAATAATAACAATGAAGATAATGAAGATAATGAAGATAATGAAGATATAATTATTAATCCTGATAAAGATGAAAAAGATACAAGAATATATCCTTTAAAAATGAAATTTTATAAAAACAATTATGATGTTTGTTATGAAAATGTTGATGGCAATTGTGTAAGAGTATACTATAATAGCGATGGATATCAAGAAGAAATATATAATAATTTAGACGAATCAAATTTAGTGGCAGAATACATATGCAAGACGTTTGATTGTGTTAAAAAAAATATAGATTATGATAAGAACTTAGCATTAATAGAAGATGGAAAAATATATATATTTGATTTTAATAGTAAAAATGTTGTGAATACAGAGTTAGATAATATAATGGATAAAAATAAAATAGATGGAATAAATATTATCAATAATTTAGGAAATAATAATTATGATTTAGAAGTATATAGTACTGAAGATAAAGGTAATATTTATAATATTAGAGATAAAAAATTTTTATTTGATAATTGGTATGATAATACAATAACATGTGAGATAGAATCTTTAGATGAATATTTTTTAGTAAAAAACAAAGAAAAAAATCAATGGTATATTGTGACTAGAGATAATGAAATATTGAAAATTCTTGATGGAAATGGATATCATGGAAAAACATATGCAAATAAACTTATTTTAACTTATTATAATGGAACTGACATATATAAGAACTTTTTTGTCTTATATAAAGAAAATTTAGATAAAAAAGTTAACTTGCAAGGAAATTGGGATATAAATGTAATTGATAACTATATAATTTCTTCAGAATATCCTAAATATCCTGAATATCAAAAGGTATATATATATGATGGTAATACATTGAATTTAATTAAGACAGTTACTAATGCTTTAAAACTAAAACAAATAAAAATCGCTAGTAAAATCTTTTACATTGCTACTGTTGATATAGGACGAGGAGGAAATAATACAACAACTCAAGTCTTAGATAGCAATTTTGATGTTTTGATAGGAGAGCATAATTTGCCAAGTGATTACAAAAAATATGATGAAGGATATTTTACACCTTATTTTAATGATACTAATAATACGATAGCAACATGGTTTGGGAAAATATACGTTTATGATTTAAAAGGTAATCTAATTAGAACAATAAATAGAGATATAATAGGATTAGATAGTAATTATTATGTAGCTAATGAAAACAATAATATCACATTGCGAGATTATAATGATAATTTAATTACAACATTTACAACTATAAATGATAATTTAAAAGTCGATAATATAGGGTTAGGTGATTATCTAGCTAATATAGAGTACAATAAAGATAAAAGTATTTTTAATGTTGTAATAAAAGATATAAACAATAATAAATGTAAAATGTATAGTTACTCATTTAGTAATAAAGTAGTAACAGAAACAAATACTAAATGTGGATTTGAGTAAGGAATTTTAATTTCTATTTGTAATAAGATAAGAAGTATGTAGCAGCAATAATTGTAAAGAATTTAAGAGAAGGATTGTAAAAAAATAAAATGAAACAATATGACATAGTTGAAATTAATTATAGCGTATTGTTTTATTATAATATTTTTCTTATTTAGGAACAGAAAAATATTATAAAATCTACTGTACTAAATTATCAATAGAACTTTAATAATTTCATTTTTTAATAATAAATATAATTTAACTTTTTTATATTATGATGCTTATAATTATAAGGTTATAATGAGTACGAACATTCAAATATACATAATTGACATAAAAAAAATATTAAGTTAAAATTATATTAATAAATATAAATAGTAAGGTGATGGGTTATATGTATGATGATGAAGATGAAATAAAAAGGAAAAGAAGAAAATTATTAATTACAATAGGAATAGCACTATTTTTAATTATAATAGTAATAATATTTTTATTTGTAAAAAGTAACGGGAAAAAAAATATTGTTGAACCAAAAGAACTTAATTGCAAATTAGTAGTAAAATCAGGTACTGCAAATGAGAATGGTATATATGAATCAGAGGTTCTTATTGAGTTTGACGATAAAGAAATGGAAAAAAATGAAATAAGTAATTATGGAATTTCTAATAGGCAAACACCAGTATACAACAAGCAATTAGAATATAAAATAAGCACTAATGGAAAATATAAAATATATGGATATTTAGAGGATGCAAATGGAAATACAGGAACATGCGAAATAGAAATAGAAGTTTCATTAACAAAGCCTTCTTGTGAATTGGAAGTTGTAAGTGGAACAATGGGAGAAAATGATTGGTATGTTTCAGATGTAGTTGTTGGATTTAAAAACAAAAATTCAAATAGTGAAACAGCTACAATAGAAAAATATTATATAGAAAAAAAAGTTTCTGACTTAGATAGTGAAGAAATTATAAAGGGTGAAATACCTAATGAAAATATTGAAAAATATACAATAAAAGATAATCAAACAACACAACTATATGGATATGTTATTGATTCCAACGGTAGTGAAGGAACCTGTGACATAACAATAAAGAAAGATACAGATATTCCTACATGCAGTCTTAGCGTAATAAGTGGAACGTCTAATAGTTCTGGCATTTATACAAGTGAGGTAACCGTTGGATTTAATACTAAAAAAGATGAAACTTCAGAAGTAGTGGCATTCGGTGTAGGAACTTCAGAAAATTATAGTGACGAAACTTTTGTAGTAACAGCTTCAGGTACAACAAAAGTTTATGGTTATGTTAAAGATAGTGCCGGAAATAAAGGAACATGTAGTATAGAAATAAAACGTCCTACACCTACACCAGATCCACCTGATAACCCAACACCAGATCCACCTGATAACCCAACACCAAAACCTGAATCATATCCATCTTGTACATTAGAAATTATCGGATCATTGAATGGAAATACTTACTTAGGAAATACAACAGTAAGATTCAAAAGTAAAGGATCAACTAACGGTGCATCAATTACATCCTATGGAATCGGAACTTCAGCACAATTGAACGGTCAAGATAGTTACACAATAACAACTACGGGCAATTTTAATATTTATGGTATGGTAAAAGACTCAAACGGAAAAACAGCAACTTGTGGACCGGTAAATCTTAATGTTCAAATACCTACTTTGTTATCATCAAATGTTAAAATAGGTGACTATGTAGCATATGATGCGGGAACATGGAACAGCAATGCAGCAATTCCAACAGCGAATAAAACTTTTGGAGGATATCAATCTGGAAATAGTAAAAATTCAAGTGTCAAATGTAGAAATGAAGATACATCAACCGCAAGTGGATGGCGAGTATTATCTGTAAGCGGAAATACAGTAACAATTATCCATGCCGGAATATCGGAATGTTATTATCATGCTGCTACTAGTGCAGATGAAGCAATTAGCACACTTAATAACAGGGCAAAAACAACTTATATGAATAGCTTTGCTGCTGATGCTAGAATGATGACTTTAAATGATTATAATATTAGTACAACTTTTCAAAATATAGGATCACATTACTATATGGCAACAAGAAAAGATAACACAACTTTATATTATGTTTCATATACTGGAAGATTAAGTGGTGGAAGTGCTAGAGCAAATGGTGTAAGGCCTGTAGTGGTTTTAAAAAGCAACGTAACAACGACAGGAAAAAATTCTAATGGAGCTTGGATTTTAATATTGGATGGAAATACAAGTAAAGATTTTGATACAGAAATTTCTCATCCTCAATCATATATTGAACTTTTTAATAACACAATTAAAAAAGTTGAAGAAATAATTAATAAAATTATAACACAATAAAAAAACTACAGTTTGTATAAATTCAAACTATAGTTTTTTTCGGATAATTGTCAAATAGTGTGTGTAGATACAAATAAATGATAATTATTTATATAGTCAATGCGTTAAGCATTGGCTATTTTTTTGATTTTTAATAAGCCTTTGCATATCATAATTCTAGCTTTAAATCTTCTGAAATATTTAAAACCAAAAGCTATTCTTTTAATAACTTTAATAAAAATATTGTTAACTTTAATAAAGCCATTATGATAATTATTTTCAAAAGTATTTTTAATAAAAGGTAAAAAATCTAGTAAAGTTTTAATAGAAGTTTTCATATAAGAAGAAATATTTAGTTTATGATAAGAAGAAATATTTAGTTTATGATTATTTAAAGTAGCTTTTAATAAATTATAATTTTTATTTTTTAAAGCATATAACAAATCTTGATAAATAAGATAAGCTTCTTTTAATTCATTATTTAGATTAATTAAATAATCTACAACATCTGCTTCAGTCGTTAAAGAATCAAAACAAGCAAATCGTTTTTATTTAGAAATATCTAAATCTTGTCTTGATTTAAGAATTAATCTCCAGAATCTTTTAAATTTAAAGTATTAATTATATAATTTTGATTAGACATATAGAATTTTCTTTCAATTGATTTGGTCACTAATATTGTATCAAGGTTTAATCTATATGCCTTCTATTATGAAAAAATGCACATAATGATTTTACACATTACACACACTAAAAATTATACATCATTTTTCAAAATATATTAAATTAAAGTAAAATGTTATTATGTATAAATATAATTGATTATTACCTGAAACAAAAAAAGTCGTAAAAAATATTAATTAAGAAGATATTAATTGATTGAATGAATAACATAATATAATATAAAAACTAAACAAGTACTTTGTATAATAAAATATATATACATAATATTTAATATTTGAATATGCAATATATTTGTTATAAATAATAAGTCATTTCAAAATACATTTTTCTATATAATATATATATA
>CASEVQ010000031.1 GCA_949291455.1 uncultured bacterium | reverse complement strand
TCACTAATATTGTATCAAGGTTTAATCTATATGTCTTTTATTATGAAAAAAGTGCACATAATGATTTTACACATTACACACACTAAAAATTATACATCCGAAAAGGATGAAAGTAATTTCAATATCACAAAAATATTTTCAGAAATTAGAACCATTGGTATTATCACGAGATATATGTAACACAGAAGGGATTCTTTATTTTTTTAATTATCGAGGAAAACAAAAATTATTAAAAAAACTTTTTCTTAATGAAGGACCAATTTTCGCAAATAAATTATATACTATAGAATTATTAGATAATTATAGAGAATATCTACCTGAAAATTTTTGCTTACCAGATTATTTATTAGCCATAAATGGTAGTATTAATGGATTTACAATACCTTATAAAAAAGGAGTTTCTTTAACTATAATTCTTA
The DNA here is from genome assembly GCA_949291455.1 of uncultured bacterium. Classification (GTDB taxonomy): domain Bacteria; phylum Bacillota_I; class Bacilli_A; order RF39; family UBA660; genus RUG13868. Next base: position 11,710 of record CASEVQ010000031.1, on the reverse strand, counting down.
AAGATCAAAATATTGACTTTAGAGAACAAATATATTATTTAAAAAGAATAGGAGAATTATTAACGCAATTATCTACAATTAGAAAATACACACAATTGAAAGATATTTTTATAAATGACTTACATGATGGGAATTTTATTGTTGATTTAAGTAATAAATCGATTACTGTTATTGATCTTGACAGCTGTAAAATTGGTTCAAACGATGTATTTCCATCTAAATTTTTAGCTGAAGATTCATTGTTAAAAAATACGCCACAGAAGTATTTACTTAACTTTAATGGTAGAGATGGGCATATAATAGCAAATGAACAAACAGATTTATATTGTTACAATATCATGATACTTAATTATTTGTATGGAGAAAATATAAATAGTTTAAATATTGTTGATTTCTATGAATATTTAAATTATTTAGAGTACGTTGGAATAGATTTAAGATTACTTCATAGTTTTGAAAGTTTAGTTATAAATAGAAAAAATGAAAATCCAGAATTATATTTGGAAACATTAACTAGAGAAAATATTTTTCGTTCTAAAAAGAATGTATATAAAAAAGTGAAAAAAAGATGAACTGCAAAGATCATCTTTTTTAATAAAAATTTATAGAAAACATAAAATTAAGTGGTGATTTTATGTTTTTAAAAAAAATTGATGAAAGAATAAGAGCAATATTTTTAATAATTATACTACTTTTTATATTCATTGTTGCTAGAGTTATTTATATTCAATTATTTGAGTATGATAAACTAACAGAATTAGCTAATGACTTATGGAGTAGAAACTTACCTCTTGCAGCTGATAGGGGATTAATACTGGATAGAAATGGTGTAATTTTAGCAGATAATATTACAACTACTAGTCTTGTACTTATACCCAGTCAAATTAAAGATAAAGAAGAAGTATCTACTAATCTTGCAAATATTTTAGGAGTTACTAAAGAAGAAATGGATAAGCATGTATATAAGGAAACTTCTATTGAAAGAGTACATCCTGAAGGAAGAGGACTATCATATGAAATAGCAAATAAAATTAATGAATATGAATATGATGGTGTTTATCTTGTTAAGGAATCTAAAAGGTATTATCCATATGGTGAAATGTTATCACATGTTTTAGGATATGTTGGAATAGACAATCAAGGACTTTCTGGTATAGAACTTCAATATGATGACTATTTAACTGGAGAAGATGGCGCAATTAAATATTTTTCTGATGCTAAAGGCAATAGTTTAAAACTGTCTGATATATATGTAGCACCACAGCAAGGTATGAATATTCAACTTACTATTGATTATAGCATTCAACTATCTTTAGAAAGAGAATTAAATAATATTGTTTCAATGTTTGATCCAGATATGGCATTAGCAGTAGTAATGGATCCGAACAACGGGGAAATACTAGCAATGAGTTCTAGACCAACATATGACTCTAATAATTATCAAGACTATTCTATTGAAGCAATAAATAGAAATCTTCCTATTTGGGCATCATATGAACCTGGAAGTACGTTCAAAATTATAACAACAGCGGCAGCAGTCGAAGAGAAAATAGTTGATTTAGAAAAAGATACATTTTATGATTCTGGGTCAGTTACTGTTAATGGCGCAAGAATTGGGTGCTGGAAAGCAGGAGGGCATGGTCATCAAACATTTTTACAAGTGTTAGAAAATTCTTGTAATCTTGGTGGTTACACAGGAACATTTTTGAGTTCGAAGATGCTTATATAAATAAGAAAAGTCATTCCAATATAGAAGTCTATTCTACATTTAATTTGATCTATAACAATGTTATTTATTCAAAAAATGAGGAGTATCCAAAATTAGAAAGGAAAGTTAAAGTGGAAAATTGTAAGCTTAAAAGTGAAGAGAATAATATTAACAATGTAATTTATAATAATGATACTAGTAATTATAAAGATATAACTTACAATAAGAAAGATGAAACTATTAAATTATTTGATAAATTTGATGAGTATATTATTTCTATAGAAAAAGATATAATAAGAAATTATTTGTTAAAAAATGTTGTATATAAATTAAAAAAGAGATTTATAGAAGTTCGAATTAATCAAAATGATTTATATATATGTTTTTTAAAAGATGTTAAACAATTTGATTTACAAAATAAATTAAAATTAAGAAAAGGCTATGAAAATACATCTTTAAATTATTATTTACGAGTAAAGGATATAAGTAATTTAGAATATGAATTTAAATTAGCAAAAGAATTATATGATTATCTAAAAAAACCACAAGAACCTATTTGTGAATTATTGTTTAAAAATATTTCTAATAGAATTATGGAATTAGGAGATAATATTGTTTGTAATAAATTATATAGGGATTATAGATTTAAGTCGAAAAGGAATTTTATTTTTATATCTAAAAGAAAATATGGATTATATGTCAGATTGTTAAAAGTAGAAGACAATCAAAATATATTAGATTATACTTATCAAACAGGAGCAGAACCTTTATGTATGACATATAAAATATCTAACGGAAATGACATAGAAACTATTATTCCCTATATTAAAAAAAGTTATATGCTTAGTAGATGCGTTGCAATAGATGTTAAAAATGAATTAAATAAATTATATTTAATAGAAAGCTAAATCCTTTCTTTTTTTTATTATTCAAAAAATGTAATAAAATAAAAATATTTTTATAAAATCATTGACAGTTGAATATGCATTCATATATAATATAATCAGTTGAACAAATATTCAACTAAAAACATATAATATTATTGGAGGGAATTTATGTCTAGAAATGAATTTTCTTGTGATTGTAATGTTATTCATCAAGAAGCTGTAGATGAGGTATTACAAAAAATGCCAAATGAAGACACATTTAACCATTTAGCAGATTTATTCAAACTGATAGGAGATACAACAAGATGTAGAATTTTATTTGCATTAGATCAAAGCGAAATGTGTGTTTGTGATTTAGCAAATGTACTAAATATGACTAAATCATCTATCTCACACCAACTTGCAGTTCTTAGAAGAAGTGGAGTTGTTAAGTGCAGAAAAAGTGGAAAAGAAGTATATTATACTTTGGATGATGAACATATTGTTAAATTGTTTGAAATTGGTTTAGTGCACATTAACCATAAAGGTTAAAAATATAAAGAAAGAAGGATTAAAATGAACAAATATAAATTTAAAATTAAAAACTTAGATTGTGCAAATTGTGCAAATGAATTAGAAGGAGCATTACGAAAAATTGATATTATTGAGAATGTTAGTATCAGTTTTATGACACAAAAATTAAACTTTGAATGTACTGAAGAAAATAAGGAACAAGCATTAGAGAAAATTAGAAAAATCATAAAAAAAGAAGAACCAGATGTGACCATTGAGGAGGTATAGTTATCATGAGCCGAAAAATGAGTAAGCAATTAATTAAGATAATTATTTCTCTTTTATTGGTTGTTATTTCCTTATTGCTTAAATTTGATACCGAATTATATAGTAATATTTTGTATGTAATAGCTTATATAATTGTGGGTTATGACATTGTATTGAAGGCAGTAAGAAATATTTTTAAAGGTAAAGTTTTTGATGAAAACTTTTTAATGACTGTTGCAACAATTGGAGCATTTTGCATTGGAGAATTCCCAGAAGCGGTTGCAGTAATGCTTTTCTATCAAATAGGAGAATTATTTCAAAGTTATGCAGTAGATAGGTCAAGGAAGTCTGTTGCAAGTCTTATGGATATAAGGCCAGACTATGCTAACGTATATCGAGAGGATGAAATTGAACGAGTAGATCCAGATGAAGTAAATATTGGAGAAATTATATTAGTAAAACCGGGAGAAAAAATTCCTTTAGATGGAATTGTAGTAGATGGCGAATCAATGCTTAATACACAAGCATTAACAGGAGAATCAGTACCAAGAAAAGTAACTGTAAATGATGAAGTATTAAGTGGTTGTATAAACAATGATGGAATATTAAAAATTAAAGTAAGTAAAGAATTTGAAGAATCAACTGTTAGTAAGATATTAGATTTAGTAGAAAATGCTAGTAGTAGAAAATCGAAGTCCGAAAACTTTATTAGCAAATTTGCAAAATACTATACTCCTATTGTAGTTATAGTATCAGTTGCATTAGCAGTAATTCCTCCTCTTGTTATTAAAGAAGCCTTATTTAGTGATTGGTTATATCGAGCATTGTCATTTTTAGTTGTTTCTTGTCCATGTGCTTTGGTTATTTCTATTCCTTTATCATTCTTTGGGGGAATAGGAGCAGCTTCTAAAATAGGGGTTTTAATAAAGGGAAGTAATTACCTAGAAGCTCTTGCAAGTGCTGAAATTGTAGTGTGTGATAAGACAGGAACATTAACAGAGGGAGTATTTAAGGTTCAAAAAATTAAAGCTATTGGATACTCTGATGATGAGTTATTAAGATATGCAGCTTATGCAGAAGGTTTTTCTAATCATCCAATCTCTATTTCATTGAAACAAGCATACAATAAAGAAATTAATGAAAAACTTGTTACTGAAACACAAGAAATTTCAGGTAAAGGTGTTTTAGCAAAAGTAGATGGAAAGATGGTTTTAGTTGGAAACGAAAAAATAATGAAAGAATATAATATTAAATTTCAAAAGAGTGAAGAAACAGGAACAATAGTATATGTTGCAATAAATGATGAATTTGCAGGAACAATATTAATTGCTGATAAAATTAAAGAAGATTCTTATAAAGCAGTAAAGTTATTTAAAAACAATAATGTTAAAAAAGTTGTTATGTTAACAGGAGATCGTGATAATATTAGTGAGTCTGTAGCTAATGGACTTAATTTAGACGAGTATCACGCAGAATTATTACCACAAGATAAAGTTTCTTGGGTAGAAAAATTAATGACTCAAAAATCATCTGGAGGAAAACTTATCTTTGTTGGAGATGGAATCAATGATGCTCCAGTTCTAGCACTATCTGATATAGGAGTAGCAATGGGTGGCCTTGGAAGTGATGCAGCTATTGAAGCAGCTGATGTGGTTATTATGACAGATGAGCCATCTAAAATTGCAAGTTCTGTTCAGATTTCTAAAAAAACAATGAGAATTGTAAAACAAAATATAGTATTTGCTATTGCAGTAAAAATTGGAGTTTTAATTTTTAGTGCATTCGGAGTATCAACTATGTGGGAAGCAGTATTTGCTGATGTTGGTGTTTCTGTGCTAACCATTGTAAATGCTTTAAGAGTTTTAAGAATTAAAAATACTTATAATAACAGATAATTTATATAATAATTAAATTATCTGTTTTTTTGTTTTAAATTGATAAAAAAAGGGTAAATAAAAAACTAAAAATAATTTTAGTTTTAATTACTTTATAATTGCATCAGTTGCAGTGAAATTTTCAAGTGAATTTTCTTTTACTTGGATGCATATGTAAGAGATAGATTCATCATTAGAAGCAAAAAATTGGCGTTCTCCTTTAGGAGAAATTCTTATCCAATTTCCAGTTGTTAAAGTTACTTCTTCATTATCGATTACTGCCTTACCAGATCCGGATATAATGTAATAAATTTCTTCATTTTGTTTGTGAGAGTGAACAAAAGGAACACTTTCACCAGCTGTAAGCGTATTAACACTAATTTCTGCTCCTGTTAAATTTAACTTTTCGTGCAATTCTACTCTAGGCGTATTTTCTGCACTTACTTTTTTGTAATTTGTCATTTCATATTCCTCCTTTAAATTACAATATTATATTATCAAATAACACATCCAAATAATAGTACGCACTTTAAAGTAACTGCTTGTTGTGTTAGTACTATAATGGTATAATATTAATAAATTAAAGGAGTTTGATTGTTATGAGAAAATTAAATGAACTTCCAGAATGTCCTGTAGCTACTACAATATCTTTAGTTGGCAATAAATGGAAACTGTTAATAATAAGAAATTTAATGAAAAGACCATGGAGATTTAATGAATTATTAAAATCTTTAGAGGGAATTTCTCAAAAAGTTTTGACTGACAATTTAAGACAGTTAGAAAGTGATGGTATTATTTATCGTAAAGATTATCATACGAATCCGCCAAAGGTCGAATACGGAATGGCTGATTTAGGGTTAAAGTTAATTGATTTGCTTGATTTAATGGCTACATTTGGAAATTTTTATAAGACACAGATATAGTAAATGGAGGAATTAGTAATGCAATGTATAAAAGATAATATTAAAAACATAAATATAGTCATTGGGTGTAATATAGGTTGTCCTTATTGTTATGCGAATTTCATACTATAGATGATTTTAATAAACCTGTGTTTTTTGAGAATAAATTAAAAATGTTAGATAATAAAAAATATGGTGCATATCTATTAACAGGACAAAGCGATCTATCAGGTTGGGATAAAGATTGGTTAAGAGAAGTGTTTGAAAGAATGAAAAAAAATAAAGAAACACAATACATTTTCTTAACGAAAAGACCTGAAAAAATTAAAATAGATAATACACCTGATAATGGTTGGTTTGGTGTAACTATTACTTCATCTAAAGAGAAATATAGGATAAATGAACTTAGAAATAATATAAAAGCAAAACATTATCATCTTACATTTGAGCCAATGTTTGATGATGTAGGAAATCTTGATTTAACTGATATTTCTTGGATAGTTATAGGTACTGAAACAGGAAATAGAAAAAATAAAGGAATTACTAAAAGAGAATGGGTAGAAAATATTTACAACCAAGCCAAAGAAAAAAATATTCCTGTATTTATGAAAGAGGACTTATTTGGAATATTATCTGAGGAAAAAATGATACAAGAGTTTCCCAAAGATTTTGGAGGTAGGAAATGATAGATTTAAAAAATGTAATTATAAAAGAAAAAAAAGTAGATACTATTTTAACAAAATCTAATTTACCAATTGCAGGTTATTCTATAAATCCTTATATTGGTTGTCCTTTTGGATGTAAGTATTGTTATGCAACATTTATGAAAAGATTTACTAATCATAAAGAAGATTGGGGTAGATTTTTAGATGTTAAAATGTGGGATAAAATAAAGAATCCTGAAAAGTACAAAGGACAAACAATGATAGTTGGATCAGTTACTGACGGATATAATTATTTTGAAGGAAAATATAAAAGAACAAGAGCGTTTTTAGAGGAAATGCAAGGTAGTGAAATTAATTTGATTATTACAACAAAATCCAATCTAGTAACAAGAGACATGGATTTAATAAAGAGTTATCCTAATCCTTTAGTAGCTTGGTCTATAAATACATTAGATGAAGATTTTAAAAGTGATATGGATGATGCACCATCTATAAAACTAAGAATAGAAGCTATCAAAAAAGTACACGAATCAGGAATAAGAACTGCTTGTTTTATTTCACCTATATTTCCTGAAATAACAAATGTATTTGAAATTATGGAAGAGATAAAAGATTTTTGTGATTATATATGGCTTGAAAATCTTAATTTAAGAGGAACATTCAAACATAAAATCATAGATTACATAAATGAAAAGCATCCTGAATTAAAAGAATTATATAATAAGATATATACAAAAAAAGATATGACATATTGGGAAGATTTAGATAAACAGGTAGAAGAATATGCAAATAAATTAGGATTTATGTATGTGATAGATGAAGAACCTTTTCTTAAAAATCCAACTGGTAAACCAATTATAATAAATTATTTTTATCATGAAAAAATACGACAGTCTTCTAAAAATAGATAATTATTATATATATAACTTAAAATAAGTAGAAATTGTATTTCTACTTTTTATATACTCCTATATTTACAATATACCCAAAGGGGTATATAATTATCTATGGGTGATTTTATATGGATAATAATAAATGTTGTAAAAAGAGAACAATTAGAAACGAAGAAGAAAAAAAGTTGTTAAATAATAGGTTAAATAGAATTGAAGGTCAAATAAGAGGGGTAAGAAAAATGATAAGTGATGATGTTTATTGTAATGATATTCTAATTCAATTATCAGCGATAGAAAATTCTGTAAAAAGTTTGTCGAATCAAATGCTAGAAAATCACTTATATACTTGTATTGCTCGTGATATGGAAAATGGAAAGTTTGACACGATTGATGAAATAATAAGTTTATTCAAAAGATTTAATAAATAAAATTATAGGAAGGAATTGATTTTAAATGAAAAAAATAATTTTAAAAGTAAATGGTATGATGTGTGTAAATTGTGAAAATAGAGTAAAAAATGTTTTAAAAAACATTGATGAAGTTGAAAATGTATTTGCTAATCATATTACAGGAGAAGTTATTATAATGGCAAAAGATAATTTACCCAGAGGAAATATAAAAAAAACACTTGAAGATATTGGATATGAAGTTGTAGGAGAACAATAATGAAAAAAATAATTTTATCTATTGATGGAATGACGTGTTCTGCTTGTTCAAATGGATTAGAAAAATACTTAAATAAACAAGATGGAATTATAAATGCTTCAGTAAATTTAGTAATGGAAAACGCTAGTATAGAATATGATAAATCAAAATTAAATAAAACCCAAATTGAAGAATTTGTTAAAAAAGCAGGTTTTAAAAGTTTAGGTGAATTTAAAGAAATAAATATTAATAAAAAAAATCAAACAGAAAAAGTAAAATTCATTATATTTACTGTACTTGCCATAATTTTAATGTATATTTCTATGGGGCACATGATAAAATTGCCGGTTTTATCTTTTTTAGATCCACATGTTTATACAATAAACTACATGTTTGTACTATTAGGAATTACATTATGTTTTATTATATACGGATTTGATATTATAAGAAATGGATACAAAAATTTTATTCATAAAACACCTAATATGGACACTTTAGTAGGAATTGGTGTTATTACAAGTTTTTTATATAGTCTGTATAATATGTATTTAGTATTAGAGGGAAATTATCAATTAGTTATGAATTTATATTTTGAATCTTCAAGCATAGTCATTTATTTTGTAAAACTTGGAAGATTCATAGATGGTTTAAGCAAAGATAAAACAAAAGAAGCTATACAAAAACTAGTAAAAATAACGCCTAATACAGCTATGATAAAGGTAAATGGAAAATTAAAAAAAGTAACATTAGATGAGATTAAAAAAGGGGATATATTAGTTTGTACATCAGGAGAAAAAGTAGCTGTAGATGGAGAGATAATAGAAGGTAAAGCTCATTTTGATGAGTCATTTATAACAGGAGAAAGTAAACCACAAGCAAAAGAGATTGGAAATAATGTAATTGCAGGAAGTTTAAATTACGATGGCTATATTGAATATAGAGCAGAAAAAATTGGAAAAGATTCAACTGTATCTGAAATAGTAAAACTGGTTGTAGAAGCAACTAACACAAAAGCTCCCATAGCAAAAGTTGCAGATAAAGTATCGGGATTTTTTGTTCCAACTGTTATAATTATAGCAATATTAACATTTATAATATATTTAATTATAGGTCAGAGTTTTGAAACAGCAATAACAACATTTGTAACAATTTTAGTTGTTGCTTGTCCTTGCAGTTTAGGCCTAGCAACTCCTCTTGCCATTATAGTAAGTGAAGGGGTATGTGCAAGCAACGGAATCTTAATAAAGAAAAGTGAGATATTAGAAAATGCTCAAAAAACAGATGTAATTATTTTTGATAAAACAGGAACTCTCACATATGGTAAATTAAAAATATCAGAAATTAGAAACTTTAGCACTATGAAAGAAGAAAAAATTTTACAAATAGTGGGAAGTTTAGAAAGTAAAACTACACATCCTATAGGTAAAGCCTTTGTAGACTACCTAGAAGAAAATAAAATAGAAAAATTAGAAGTTAAAGAATTTGAAAACATAACAGGTTATGGTATCATAGGAAAGATAAACAATCAAAAATTAATTATTGGAAATTCAAAAATTTTAGATAATTATAATATTGAAAATAAATATATAAAAGAAGAAAAAGACCTTGCAAGTAAAGGGAATAGTATTGTATATGTAGTACAAAATGACAAAATCATATCTTTAATAGGGGTAAATGATGTTATAAGAATAGAAGCTAAAAAGGTATTAAGAAATTTATTGGATATGAGAATTCAACCAATAATGGTGACAGGAGATAATGAAGATACTGCCAGAGTAATAGCAAAAGAGTTAGGGATAACTCAAATAATAGCAGGTGTATTACCAAAAGAAAAATCAAGTGTAGTTAAACAATTACAAAAAGAAAATAAATTTGTAATGATGTGTGGAGATGGAATAAATGATAGCCCTGCTTTAGCAATTTCTGATATTGGAGTAAGTGTGAATAGCGGAACAGATATTGCGATGAATTCTTCTAATGTAATACTTACAAATAATAATTTGTTTAATATTATAAGTTTAATTAATATAAGTAAAAAAACTATAAAAAATATAAAGCAAAATTTGTTTTGGGCATTTTTTTACAACTTTTTAATGATTCCAATTGCAATGGGATTATTAAAACCATTTGGAATTTTTATAAATCCGATGATTGCAAGTTTAGCTATGGTATTAAGTAGTATTACTGTAATATTAAATACTTTAAGATTAAAAAATAAAATAAAAAGAAAATGATTGTTAATATTTAATTTTTAGTAATTATTTCAAGTATGAAAAGGTTATTTAATAGTTATTAAATTTAATGTTAATATGCATTGCTTGTAGCAACGAACTATTCTTTATATAATATTTATAAAGAAAGGAGAAGTTGTAAAATGTTAAAAGATAATTTAAAATTAGCAAGAAAAGCAAAAGGGCTTTCTCAAGAAGAACTTGCGATAAAATTAAATGTAGTTAGACAAACGATTTCTAAATGGGAACAGGGATTATCAGTACCAGATGCGGAGATGTTAATTTCAATATCAGCAGTTTTTGATACACCTATAAGTACTTTGCTGGGTGAAAATCTTTCTGAATCTAAAGAAGACGATTTAAAAGTAATTTCTGAAAAATTGGAGATAATAAATTTACAATTATCTCAAAGAAAAAAAGAGAAAAGAAAAATAATTCATTGGACACTAATCTCGTTATGCATCATTATAATAATTATCTTTTTATCTTTAATCTTATTAAATAGTCCATACTTTAATTGGGATTATAGTAAACCTGAAAATGCTGTTCTAGGAGTCACTTTTCATTCATTTGAATGGTTATTTGTTAGGATAGGACCAATTATTTTGATGGGATTACTTATTGGAGTTTTCTTGACTAGAAAGAAAAATTAAAATGGTTATATAAATTAAAGAATACAATTTTTAGAGTAGATGTAAAAATCTACTTTTATTATGGTATAATGTAATTAACAGATAAATAGTAATTTGTAGAGAGGTGAGAAAATGAGAATATTAACTAAATAAGTATGGTATAAACTTTGATTATGCCGAAAAAAGGAGGCATAATATGTTAGAAATAAAAGCTTTAACTATATCTATTAATGGTAGATATTTAATTAAAAATTTAAATTTAACATTAAATAATAGTGATAAACTCGCTATTATCGGCGAAGAAGGAAATGGAAAATCTACTTTATTAAAATCAGTTTTAGGTATTTGTGAATATGCTGAGATAAGTGGAAAAATTAATCTGAAAGGTAATAGGATTGGATATCTAGAACAATCTATTAGTGCTGACAAACTAGATAAAAGTGTATATGAATTTTTATTTATAGATGAAACTGATTATTATGATAAGATTAATAATTTATATAAATATTTAAAA